>NZ_PQMX01000033.1:0-73457 GCF_004368385.1 Burkholderia sp. B10
GGGTGGGGGACGGGGGCGGCGTCATATTCGGCAAACTCCATCGTACGGGCAGGTTTCGGCGCATCGCGTTATGCTTGCGCCAGCTTGACAGGCGGGAGCCGCTCGACGATGAACACCACGTTCGCCCCCGGTAGTGCCGCGGCGCCGGCAGCCGGCCCCGCTTCCGACATTCCGACGTTTCGTTCGATCGCGGCGATCGCGGCCGTGCTGCTCGGCGCGATCATCGCGACGCTGACGTCGCGCATCACGTCGCTTGGCCTCGCCGACGTGCGCGGCGCGCTCGGCGCGGGCTTCGACGAAGGCGCGTGGATCAACACCGCATTCACCGCATCGCAGATGTTCGTCGGGCCGCTCGCGATCGCGGCCGCGTTCCTGTTCGGCACACGCCGCGTGCTGCTCGCAGGCGCCGCGGTGTTTCTGTGCGCGGAGACCGCGCTGCCGTTGTGCACGCAGTTCGGCGCGTTCATCGTGTGCCAGGCGATCGCCGGGCTCGCGTCGGGCGTGTTCGTCCCGCTGACGATCGGCTTCGTCGTGCGCACGCTGCCGCCGCGGCTGATTCCGTTCGGCATTGCCGCGTACGCGATGAATCTCGAGATGTCGCTGAACCTGTCGGCCACGCTCGAAGGCTGGTACAGCGAACACCTGAGCTGGCGCTGGCTGTTCTGGCAGAACGCGGCGCTGACCGTGCCGTTCATCGCGTGCCTGATGGTGTCGCTCGCCGACGAGCCGGTCCGCCGCTTCGCATCCGGCATCGACGCGCGCGGCATGCTGCTCGGCGCGGGCGGCTTCACGTGCCTGTGCATCGCGCTCGACCAGGGCGAGCGGCTGTTCTGGCTGCAGTCGCCGCTGATCGTCGCGCTGCTCGCGATCGGCACGCTGATGATCGCCGCGTTCCTGATTCACGAGCTGGTGTCGCCGCGCGCGGGCATCGATCTGAGCTATCTCGTGCGCCCCAACATCGCATTGCTGATCGTGCTGGTCGGCCTCGTGCGCTTCACCGTGCTGAACACGAGCTTCATCCCGTCGCTGTTCCTGGCCAGCACCTACGGGCTGCGTCCGCTGCAGATTGGCGATACGCTGCACTGGATCGCGATACCGCAACTGCTGTTCGCGCCGTGCGTCGCGCTGCTGCTGCAACGCGTCGATCCGCGCCGGCTGATCGTCGCGGGGTTCGTGACGGTGGCGATCGCGTTCGCGCTCGGCGCGCAGCTCACGCCGGTGTGGGCCGAGCCCGACTTCATTCCGTCGCAATTGCTGCAGGCGCTCGGGCAGACGATGGCGCTCACGTCGGTCATCGTGTTCTTCGGCCGGCACGTGATGGCCGAGCATGCGCTGACGTTCGGCGCGGTCGTGCAGACCACGCGCCTGCTGAGCGGTCAGCTCGGCACGACGGCCATTGCGGTGATCCAGCGTATCAGGGAGGCAACCCATTCGAATCTCGTCGGTCTGCACGTGTCGCTGTCCGATCCGGAGACGCTCGAGCGGCTGCGGGCCGGGGCGGCGTCGCTGGTGGCGCACGGCGCGACGTTCGCGACCGGCAACCAGGCCACCTACGCGCTCGTCGATCGCGCGGTGCGCGTGCAGGCCACCACGCTCGCACTCGCCGACAACTTCCGCGTCGCGATGGCGTTCGCGCTCGTCGGCGCGGCGATCGGCCTGGTGCTGCGCCCGGCGCGTGCGCCGTGAGCGCGCGGCCGCGCATCTGAAAATTCCTGAAAAAATCTGTGGCGGCGTGCGTCGTCGCGGCGGGTTCGCCGCCGCGACGACGCACGTCACGCTTACGCCTGCAGGAACGCGAGCAGCTCCGCGTTGATGCGATCGGCGTTGACGACGCACATCCCGTGGGCGCCGCCTTCGATCACCTTCAGCACCGCGTGCTTGACGATCTTCGACGACAGCCGGGCCGAATCGTCGATCGGCACGATCTGGTCGTCGTCGCCGTGCAGCACGAGCGTCGGCACGTCGAACTTCTTCAGGTCGTCCGTGTAGTCAACTTCGGAGAACTCCTTCACGCACAGGTACTGGCCGTGAATGCCGCCCATCATGCCCTGCGACCAGAACGCGTCGATCGTGCCTTGCGACACCTTCGCGTTCGGACGGTTGTAGCCGAAGAACGGCACCGCGAGATCCTTGTAGAACTGCGAGCGATTCTCCGCGACGTTCTTGCGGATGCCGTCGAACACGTCCATCGGCAGGCCGCCCGGATTGGTCGGCGACTTCACCATCTGCGGCGGCACCGCGCCGATCAGCACGGCCTTCGACACGCGCTTCGTGCCGTGGCGGCCGATGTAACGCGCGACTTCGCCGCCACCGGTGGAGTGGCCGACGAGCGTGGCTTCGCGCACGTCGAGCGCGTCGAGCAGCGCGGCGAGATCGTCCGCGTACGTGTTCATGTCGTTGCCGTGCGACGGCTGGCTCGACCGGCCGTGGCCGCGACGGTCGTGCGCGATCACGCGATAGCCGTGCTGGACGAGGAACAGCATCTGCGCATCCCACGCGTCGGCGCACAACGGCCAGCCGTGCGAGAACACGACCGGGCGACCCGCGCCCCAGTCCTTGAAGTAAATCTGCGTGCCGTCTTTCGTGGTGATCGTGTTCATCGTATGAGCTCCTGGGTGGGCTGAAGAGGCGTTGCCGGCCGGCTTGCCGGCCGCGGCCGCCATCGTGGGCAGCGCGGCTGCCGCAACGGCCGTGGCCCCCGCAAGCAGCATGTCGCGGCGGCGCGCCGACGGTACGGCATCGGTTTGTTCGGGATGCATCTGGACTCCTGGGGTATGCGGCGGCGGTGCCGCACGGGATGGTGAATCGGTGCGACCGGCCCCCGCCATCCCGTCGTGCGGCCGGTCTGCGCCGCCACGTGCCGGCCGAGGCGGCGCGGACGAGCGAATGCCGTCAGGAGCGTATCCCGGCGCCGCGAGCGCCGTACTGAAATCCGGCTGAATTTTCTTGAACGCGCCCGCGCGCGAGCGAGAGGCCGCGCTGCAGAACAATTCAGTCCGTCACCGAGACTCTTCAGCGGACGGCGACTATCGTCGACATCGGGCCGCCCGGCGCACGTCGCGTCGGCTGGCGTCAGCTGGCGTCGGCCGCAACCCGCGCCGCGCGACGCGAACGAGCCCGGATCGCCCGGATCACCGAATCGCGGGCCCGCCCGTTACTTGCCTGGATATGCCGCCATGGACGCGTTCACTCGTTGGGAGCTGATGATCACATCGCTCGGGCCGTCGCCCGTCGCAGGGCTGCGGCCGATGCCGCGCACCGCGCAGACGGACGGCCGCAGCCGCCTTCATCGGGACGACCCGCCGATCCCGTCGAGCGGCGACGCGCGGCGCCGCAGCGCGATCATCGCCGCCGAACGGCAGACCGATTCGTCGGTGCTGGTATCGTGGAGCGACTCGACCCACTGCCGCTACGACGAGCAGCGCTGGATCAGCGCGAAGGCGCGCTCGCGCGGCCGCTGCGCGCTGACCGGGCTGCCGATCGCGACCGGCGACGCGATCTACAAGCCGCAATGGCGCGGCGCGAAGCGCCCGGCCAACTGCCGCGAGATGATCCTCGCGGCGGCGCTCGACCGCTTCGCCGCGCGGCAGCCGCACGCGTGACGCGACGCTGGGGAGCCGATCGACCGGTATTCGTTGGACGAATAAAAATCGGCATTCGGCCGAATGCCTTTTCATCGCATATTGGCCGATAAATTCATCGACGCAGCCCCGCTTTCATGCGTGAAACGCGCCTGCGCGGGGCGCTGGCCGATTCGGCGAATCCAATACCGGTATTTACCAATTTCCGGTCATTTCAAAAAATGCGATCGTTCCATTCGGATAATTTGAATCATTCGATCATGCAAATACCGTAGCATTGACGCCGGATACGCGCGCTGCCCCCGCGGCGCGCGGTTGACCGTCACCAACGCGAAATTCTCATGATCCGGATTGGAACACTTCACGTTTTTCTCGACAGACGTGAAATTCGTTCGAACGGCACGCTGCTGCGTATCGGCAGCCGCGCATTCGAAATTCTCGAATTATTGATTCGGGCGGACGGGGCGCTAGTATCGAAAGATGAAATCATGCAGCGCGTCTGGCCGCATACCGTGGTCGAAGAAAACAACCTGCAGGTGCATATCGCGTCGCTGCGCAAGGCGCTGGCCGCCGACCGCAACCTGATCGTGACGGTGCCGGGCCGCGGCTACCGGCTGGTGGTCGAGCGGGACGACGCCGAGCCGCCGGTGCGCACGGAGACGCTGCGCCCGGCCATGGTGCCCGGTGCGCTGTTCGGCCGCGAAACGATGCTGGCCGACGTGCAGGCCGCGCTGCAAGTCGCGCGCGTCGTCACGCTGGTGGGCGCCGGCGGGATCGGCAAGACGCGCGTCGCGATCGAGGCGGCCGCGCGTGCGCAAGAGCGGTTCCCGGAAGGGACGGTGTTCGTGTCGCTGGCCACGGTGGCCTGCTCGAACTTCGTGCCCGACGCGCTCGCCAGCGCGTTCGGCATCGCGCAGCCGGCCGGCTCGCTGACACTCGAAGCCGTGCTGGCCAGTGTCGCGCGGCGCCGGATGCTGCTCGTGCTCGACAATTGCGAACACCTGCTCGACGCCGCCGCCCGGATCGCGAGCGCGCTGACCGATGCCGACGACGGGCTGAGCGTGCTCGCGACCAGCCGCGAGGCGCTGCGCATCCATGGCGAGCGCGTGTGCCCGGTGCCGCCGCTCGACGTGCCCGCTGCCGACGCCGACCCGCGCGATGCGATGAACGCGAGCGCCGTGCAGTTGTTCGCGGCGCGCGCGCGTGCGGCCGATCCGCGCTTTCCGCTGGATGAACGCAGCCTCGCGCTGATGGCATCGGTGTGTCGCCGGCTCGACGGGCTGCCGCTCGCGATCGAGCTGGCGGCCGCGCGCGCCGCCGTGCTCGGCATCGACGTGCTGGCCGCGCATCTCGACGATCACTTCAGGCTGTTGACCGGCGGGTTTCGCACGGCGTTGCCGCGCCACCAGACGCTGCAGGCGATGTACGACTGGAGCTACCGGCTGCTCGGCGACGACGAGCAGCTGCTGTTGCGCTGGCTCGGCGTGTTCCGCGACAGCTTCACGATCGAGGCCGTGCGCGAGGTCGTCGGCGCGAACGGGCCGGCCGGCACCGATCTGCTCGATACGATCGCCGGCCTTGTGTCGAAGTCGCTGCTGATCCTCGAGACCTCGCAAGGCGGGCCACGCTACCGGCTGCTCACGACCACCCGCGCCTATGCACGGCAGCAGCTCGAGGCGCACGGCGAGTATGCGGCCGCGGCGCGCTCGCATCTGTGCTACTTCCTGAAGTTGTTCAGGCACGCGCCCGGCGGCCGCGGCAACGGCGCGGGCGGCAGCGTGCGGCTCGAAGTCGTGCGGCGCGAGCTCGGCAACCTGCGCGCCGCGCTCGACTGGGCATTCTCGACGGGCGGCGACCGCGCGCTCGGCATCGACCTCGCCGCGGTGGCGGTGCCGTGCCTGTTCGACCTGTCGCTCGTCGACGAATGCCGCGAACGCGCACGCGTGGCGCTCGACGCGATGCAGGACGCCGACGTGACGCCGGCCTGCGCCGATGCGCGCGTGCGCTTGCTCGCCGCGTACGCGGCGGCGCTCGCTCATACCGGCGGCTCGACGCAGGCGGCACATCACGCATGGCTGCAGGTGCATCGCCTCGGCCACGATGCGCTCGACGCCGACGCGCAGTCGCGCGAACCGTAACGCCGCGCAGGCTTCAGGACGTTTCAGTCCGGCTACAGGACGGCGCCGGTTCGCGCGCGTAGATTGTGCGAACGGCGCACGCAGGCCGCATGTCGGCGTGCGTGCCGCGATCGCCCGCGTTCGCTCGCGGTGGCGTGACGCCACCGAACGGGCGCGTCGGCGCCTCATCCGCCCATCCGGACGACCGTTACATGAATCCTGCTCAATCCGCTCCCGCTCCCGCTCCCGCCCGCGTGGCCGTCGATCTCGGCCTGCTGTTCCTGCGCGTCAGCGCAAGCCTGCTGTTGCTCGTCGTGCACGGCTTGCCGAAGCTCGTCCACTACACGGCCGAAGCGGCCGCGATCGAGGACCCGTTCCATCTCGGGCGCACGCTGTCGATCCTGTTCGCGATCTTCGCGGAAGTCGTGTGCCCGATCTTCATGATCGTCGGCCTGTGGCCGAGGCTCGCCGCGTTGCCGGTGATGATCATCACCGTCGTCGCGCTGGTGTTCGTGCATCCCGACTGGTCGCTGCGCGACGGGCAGTTCGCGTGGATGCTGCTGATCCTATTCGGCACGATCGCGATCGCCGGCGCCGGCCGCTATGCGCTGCCGCGCATCCCGCTTCGACGCGCGTAGCGCGAGCGCAGGCGCGGCTGCGAAACATAACGCTGCCGAGGAGAGGATGCTGGTTCCGCCGGCCGAGAAGCCCCACGCGTCGTTCAGCCTGATCGGGTGGCTCGAGAAGGAGATGAAGCGCCTGCACGATACGCTCGGCTGACGCCGGCAGGGTCGCGCGGCGCTGTCGGCCGGGCACACGCGGGAGCTGAGAGCAGCGTGATGCAGCTGGGGCAGAGGTCACGCCGATTAAAGCCCTGAGCGGCGTGTCAGACGATCGGCATGGGGCGCACGAGGCCGTGCGTGGAAGCGGGCGTGGTCGCGCATCATGCGTGCCCCGCAGGGCGAACGCGCCCGCGTGCGGGCCGTCGAACGGCAGCGTCAGTGCGGCGCCGTGAAGCAATCGACGAGGTGGGGTTTGTCGAGTTGCTCGACCCACCAGTGCAGTGCGCGTCCGGCTTCGTCGCCGCGCCATGCGAGATAGCAGTGCGTGGTATCGCGCATGCCGGTCACCTCGCGCGCGACGAGCTTGCCGCTGGCGATCGCGGGCGCCGCGATGCATTCGGGCAGCGTGCCGACCGCGAGGCCCGCGCATTGCGCCTCCAGTTTGGCGGTAAGCGTCGGCACGGCGAGGTACGGCTGGCCGGGGTCGATCCCGATCGACTGCGGCTGCAATTCGCGCGACGTATCGCTGATCACCGCGCCGCGATACTGGACGACCGAGGCCATCGACAGCGGTTCGGGCAGCGCGGCGAGCGGATGCGATGGCGCGACCGCGAACACGTGCTTGAGCGAGCCGATCGGCCGCGCGATGATGTCCGGCAGCTCGGGCGGCTCGCCGGCCGCGCCGACGACGAGATCGGCGCGACGCGAAATCAGCGCGTCCCACGCGCCGCCGAGCACTTCGGTCGACAGCCGCAGCCGCGTGTCCATCCCGAGCGCATAGAAGCGATGGACGTACGGCCACAGCGAGTCGAACGGCAGGATTTCGTCGATGCAGACGCGCACTTCCGTTTCCCAGCCCTGTTGCACGCGCAGCGCCTTCAGCTCGAGCTGTTCGGCCGCGCGCAGCAGGCGCCGGCCTTCCTCGACGACGACGCGGCCCGCATGCGTGAGCTTCGCGCGTCGTCCGCTGCGGTCGAACAGCGCGATGCCGAGGTCGCTCTCGAGTTTCTGCACTTGATAGGTCAGCGCGGACGGCACGCGGTGCAGCAGCTCCGCCGCTTCGGCAAACGTGCCGGTGCGGTCGATCGCGTCCAGGGCTTCGAGCGCTTCGAATGACAGCTTCATCGCGGGTTCCGGTAGAGAGGCTGGCGTATGGTACCAGCGCCAGCGCGGCGCGGGCAGCATCGGGCGTCGTGATTCATGGGGCTGGTGCGCGCCGTCTTCGGCTCGCTTGATCGGACACTTCTTCATACGACTTCATTCGGCCGATGGCGGGCGCAGGTGTGCACTACGAGCTATGCCAACGGCGCTTCGCGATGAAAGTCGCCAACTTGTTCGCGCGTCTCGTCGTGAGCGGCTATCACTCGTTCGCGGTGTGGGGATTCGGCAATGCACGCACGGGCTGCCAAGGGCGAAACAGGGCGGGCAGCCGCGGCCGTCGTTGCTGCCGCGGTTACGCGTCGCGTTCCCGCTTGCGGCCGGTCGCGGGCGCTGCCGCGACGCGCTGCCTGCGCCATTCGGTCGGCGTGATGCCGAACCGTTCGCGGAACGCGGTGGCGAAATTCGCGGGCGTCGCAAAGCCGATCTCCTTCGCGATGCTGGCGATGCTGAGCGACGTCGAATCCAGCAGATCGCGCGCGACGCGCAGCCGCTCGTGGCGCACGTATTCGAACACCGTTTGCCCGAGATTGTCGCGAAACGCGCGCGACAGGCGCTTCTCGTGCGTGCCGACCGCGCGCGCCAGTTGCTCCACCGTCGGCGGCTCGTGCAGTGAGCGCGACAGGTGGCGGATCGCCGCGCGCACGATGATGCCGTCGTCCCTGCCGGCCGCAGCCACGGTGGGCGCGGCCGATGCCTCGCCCGGCAGCGGGCGCCGCATCCGCATCAGCTGCACGCGGATCCGCGCGATGACTTCGGCGGGCTCGAACGGCTTGACGATGTAATCGACGCCGCCGATCTCGAGCCCTTCGATGCGCTCGTGCAGTTCGCCGGCCACCGTCAGGAAGATCACCGGGATCGCGCTCGTCAGCGGGTCGGCCGCCAGCCGCCGGCACGCGGTGAACCCGTCCATGCGCGGCATCCGCACGTCCATCAGCACGAGATCGGGCAACAGCGCCTGCGCGCGCTGGCACGCCTGCACGCCGTCGTGCGCGATGCTGATCCGGCACCCGGTGTCGCGCAGAAGGTCGACCAGCAAGCGCAACTGGTCGGGCTGATCGTCGGCGATCAGGATATGGGCATTGCTCAATACGGATGTCGAGGGCTGCATCGTTTACCTGTTCGGGAAGTGCCGCGGGCTGCGTTGCCGTGCGTATCGATTCCACTGCGGGAAAATCGTCGGAAGCTGCGACATGGCTTCACGAACGGGCGCGGCACGCGCGCATCGACAAACAGAATCGGCCGGTCTGCACGGCAGGCAGTATCTCGGCCCAATACCCGGCGTTGTCTCTTTCTATTGCTGACGCGATAAAGCGGCAGATCATGGTCGCGACCTGAATCGATGCGAATGGAATTGTAGGGGGAGATTCGAATCCTCACCAGAGTAACGGCATGGATTATTCGGACGCGTAGCGAAAGTGCCGCAGGAAGGTCTTTCGGTTTTACGTTTTTTAACTTGATTGCGTTTCCCTCGGATTCGCTCTGGCAAAGTATTTGTCCGCTTCAGAAAACATTTTTATTGATCGCGGAAATGCGCAATCGTTTGCGCATGCCGTTTTTGTAACGTAAGGCATTGAAAATTAAGGATTTGTCATTTTATAAAGAATGGCATCTTCTCGAACGCAAGGTGCTGTCCCATAATTCGTCCGAACTTTGGATGGCGAATCGATTCACCGGGTCGGTCGGTCTGGTAAAGGAGTCCGGCGCTGAGGAAACCAAATCGGTTCCGCTAATCGGTGTGTACCGCGATACATATTCGGCGCGGCAATCTTCGCATCTGCATTAGCGGTGCAGAACGAATTGCCTTGGTAACAATGTGTCGCGTAAAGCAGTCGGTCGGGGCGCGACGGATGAAATAGAAAATACGGGGTTAGTCGCGCCGCGCGGTGCGTCCCATTCGGATTGTCAATTGCAGCAGGCTGAATCGCGAGAATCGGCCGGGACGAACTCGTCCATAACCTGAACTTCGCATTACTGATGTTCTGGTAAAGGGTGAAACACAGACCGGTGCGCCGCCCGAGCAACGAGAAGTCGGATTCGACGGTGTGAATGAACGTAAGTAGTCCATAAACCATAAGCCACATAACGGAGCAGAAAATGCAGAGGAACCAGATCTCGGCGCTCGTCGCCGCCATGTTCGCAAGCGCAGGTGTGCTGGTCGCGGGGGCTGCCCACGCCGACAACTTCGTCGACCGCGGCAATCCGGACAACGCGTTGACCGGGCAATGCATCGACGGCACGAACCCGTTGTGCGTCGCGACGAAGAGCGGCACGTACGTCGCGACCAGCAGCACGAACTTCACGTCGGGCGCGAACGCGAAGGCCGGTTCCAGCGGCATCGCGATCGGCGACCAGTCGAACGCCGGCAGCCAGGGCGGCTCGAGCAGCGGCGGCGGTATTGCGATCGGCGTCGGCGCGCAGGCGCTCGCGAACTCGGCGACCGCGATCGGCACGGTGGCGCTCGCGCAAGGCAACACGGCGCTCGCGATGGGCCGCCAGTCGGCCGCGATCGGCGACTACTCGATGGCGCTGGGCAACGTCGCCGACGCGCACGGCACGAGCTCCATCGCGCTCGGTCACTCGGCGCTGGCGAGCGGCGATCGTTCGATTGCGATCGGCGGCGCGAATCCGACCACCAGCGACGGCGTCTCGAACGGCGCTTCCTACGACGCGGCGACGCAGACACGTGCGGGCGGCACGCAGTCGGTCGCGATCGGCGCGGGCGCGCAGACGAACGACAACAACCAGGTGGCCATTGGCTCCGGCAGCATCGGCGCGAACAACGGCGGTACGCCCGTGTTCGGCGGCACCGCTGCGCCGGTCGGCGGTGCGGTGTCGTTCGGTTCGGTCGGCCATGAACGGCAGATCCGCAACGTCGCGGCCGGTGCGGCCGATACGGACGCGGTGAACGTCGAGCAGCTGAAGAACGTCAACGGTACGCTGAGCACCGGCATCGCGAACGTCGATGCGCGCGTGACCTCCGTCGGCAATACGCTGTCGACGTCGATCGCCAGCGTCGACCAGCGCGTGACCAATGTCGGCAACAGCCTGAGCACCAGCATCGTCACCGCGACGCAGAACGTCGTCAAATACACCGACGATTCGCATGCGGCGATCGCGCTCGACGGCGCGAGCGGCACGACGATCAGCGGGCTCGCGGCCGGCGTTGCCGATACCGACGCGGTGAACGTCGGGCAACTGAAGGGCACCGTCGCGCCGCTGCAGACGTCGCTGTCGACCGCGGTCGGGAACATCACGAACCTGCAGAACAACGTGACCGGCCTGAGCGCGTCGCTGAGCACCGCGGCGTCGAACATCGGCGGCCTGCAGGCGGCCGACGCGCGCAACGTGAAGTACGACGGCGCGAGCGGCTTCGATTCGGTCACGTTCGCCGGCCCGAACGGCACGACGCTGCACAACGTCGCGGACGGCGTGGCCGCGAACGACGCGGTCAACGTCGGCCAGCTCGGCAAGGCGACCGATACGCTGAACCAGTCGATCGCCAACGTCGGCAACAGCGTGACGAAGCTCGGCGATCAGGTGAACGTGAACACCGGTAATATCGCCGCGCTGCAACAGGACGCGCTGCAATGGAACGCGGGCCTCGGCACCTATGACGCGAGCCACGGCGGCAACGGGCCGCAGCGCATCGGCAACCTCGCGGCCGGCCGAGACGGCACCGATGCGGTGAACGTCGACCAGCTGAATGCGGCGATCCACGACGGCACGAGCCAGCTCGACGCGCTCGCGGTGAAGTACGACGATGCGAGCAAGCGCCAGGTGTCGCTCGGCGCGGGCAACGGCGGCGTGCCGGTGCGCGTGACCAACGTCGCGGAAGGCAGCGTGTCGGCCGGCAGCACGGACGCGGTCAACGGCGCGCAGTTGCGCCGCGCGACCGACGCCACGGCGGCCGCGCTCGGCGGCGGTGCAACGGCGAATGCCGACGGCTCGCTCGGCGCGCCGTCGTACCGGGTCGGCGGCGACGCGTTCAACAACGTCGGCGACGCGCTGACGAACCTCGACGGCCGCGTCGGCAGCAACACGACGACGCTCGAGAATCACGAAACGCGCCTCGGCGACGCCGAAACCCATATCGCCGGCAATACGACCGCGATCGCCGGGTTGCAGAAGGACGCGCTGCAGTTCGACCCGACGCTCGGCGCCTACAGCGCCGCACGCGACGGCGCGCCGACGCAGCTGACCAACGTCGCCGACGGCCGGATCGCGGCCGGCAGCACGGATGCGGTCAACGGTGGCCAGCTGTACGGCGTGAAGACCGATCTCGAGCAGCAGATCACCCAGGTGTCGAACCAGACCGGCGAGGCCGTGAAGAACGTCGTCAAGTACGACGTCGACGGCAACGGCAACCGGCTGAACTCGGTGTCGCTGGTCGGCGGCAACGCCAACGCGGCGGTCGTGCTGAAGAACGTCGCGGCGGGCACCGACGATACGGATGCGGTGAACGTGAAGCAGCTGAAGTCGGTGCAGTCGAACCTCGACCAGCTCGGCGCGCTCGCGGTGCAGTACGACGATGCGTCGAAGAGCTCGATCACGCTCGGCGGCGCGGGCGGCACGCGCATCACCAACGTGAAGGCCGGCGCGCTCAATGCGACCAGCACCGACGCGGTGAACGGCTCGCAACTGTACGCGACGAACCAGCAGGTCGCACAGAACACGACCGACATCTCGAACCTGCAGAGCAACGTGACCAACATCGCGAACGGCCGGGCCGGGCTCGTGCAACAGCAGGACGCGAACGGCGCGATCACGGTTGGCAAGGACTCGGGCGGCACGAGCGTGAACTTCGCCGGCACGTCGGGCGACCGCGTGCTGAGCGGCGTCGCGGCCGGCGTGAACGCGAACGACGCGGTCAACATGGCGCAGTTCAACAGCGCGCTGAACACCGCGGCGGCCAACGACCGGATCCGTGCGGCGGCGACCGATGCGAACACCACGTGGATCGCGCGCGCCGATGCCGGTTCGATCGGCTCGACGGCGACCGCGACCGGCAAGAACGCGGTGGCGGTCGGGCAGGGCTCGGTGGCCGATCGCGACAATTCGTTCTCGGTCGGCGCGCAGGGCAACGAGCGGCAGATCACCAACGTCGCGGCCGGCACGGCGCCGACCGACGCGGTGAACGTGCAGCAGCTGAACGACAACCTGAACGCTGCGTCGACGCAGGCGAAGGGCTACACCGATCAGCGCGTCGGACAGGTGTACAACGCGTTCAACGATCTGAAGAAAGACATGTACGGCGGCGTTGCCTCGGCGATGGCCGTGGCCGGCTTGCCGCAGCCGACCGGCGCGGGCCGCTCGATGGTGTCGGCGGCGACGTCAAACTATCACGGGCAGCAAGGGTTCGCGGCCGGTTATTCGTACGTGACGGAGAGCAACCGCTGGGTCGTCAAGGCGTCGGTGACGGGCAATACGCGCTCCGACTTCGGTGCGGTCGTGGGCGCCGGCTACCAGTTCTGATGCGGGCGCGAGCCCGTTGAACGGCGGCGCGCGGCGGGCAGGCGGGATGCCCGGCGCGTGCGCGGCCCGAGGTCGTCGATCGACCTCGGGCCGTTTGCATTGTCGATCGGGAAAATCCGGACGGCCCTGCGCCATGGCGCCGCCGCGCCGTTGACTTGCGTCAAGGGCACGCGAGGGGCGGCGCCTACAGTGAATTCACGTCGGGTCTCGAACACGCGCGGCGACGGATGCGGAATGCGTTCCGCCCGTGGCCGCGACGGCTCGCGACACCGCGCCCGCGGGGTGCCCATCGTGGAAAGGGGGAGTCATGAGACATCGGTCCTTTGCCGTGCTCGCCACATTGCTCGCGGCGTGCGTCGCGTCGACGGCCGCATGCGCGCAGACGCTCGACAAGATTTCGCGGTCCGGCCGGATCGTCGTGTCGTACCGCGAAGCCGCGGTGCCGTTCAGCTATCTGCTGACGCCGCACAAGGCCGTCGGCTTTTCGGTCGACGTGACCGAAGCCATCGTCGACGACGTCCGCAAGACGCTGCGCAGGCCCGACCTGCGGGTCGCCTACGTGCCGGTGACCGGACAGAACCGCATTCCGCTGCTGGTCGATGGCAGCTACGACCTCGAATGCGGATCGACGACCAATACGTCGGCGCGCGGCAAGGACGTCGCGTTCTCGATCAACTACTTCTATGCCGGCACGCGGCTGATGGCGAAGCGCGCGTCGCACATCGGCGACTACGCGGACCTTGCGCACCAGGCCGTCGCGACGGTTGCCGGAAGCACGAACGAGAAGACGTTGCGGCGCGAACTCGCCGCGCGGCACATCGATGCCGACGTGGTGCTCGCGAAGGACTATGCGGATGCACTGCAGATGGTCGCGACCGACAAGGTCGCCGCGCTCGCGCTCGACGACGTTCTGCTGTACGGACTGCGGGCGAATGCCGACGATCCCGGCAGTTGGGTCGTCGCCGGCGACGCGCTGCAGGTCGAGCCTTACGCATGCATGGTGCGCAAGGACGATCCGGCGTTCAAGCGGCTCGTCGACGGCACGCTCACGCGGCTCATCAGAAGCGGCGAGTTCGCGCGGCTCTATGCGAAGTGGTTCGAATCGCCGATTCCGCCGCGCGGCGCGAATCTCGACATGCCGATGAGCGCGGCGCTGAAGGCGAATCTCGTCACGCGCAGCGATCGGCCGGCCCAATGATCGACGACGAAGGCGACGTGCGCGCAGCGGTCGAACGCGCAACTGCCGCTACGCTCGCCTCACCGTCATGAACGGCCTCCGGTGTGCGCTAGCGGCGCGACAACGACGACAAGTGCACGACGAGTTCCTGCCCGCCGGTGGCGAGCGTCTTCCAGTCGGCGTCGCCGCCGATCGTCGCGACCTGCTCGCGTATCGCGAACAGCGCCGGAGGGCGCTGCCGGTCGACGAAGGCGTCGTCGAGCGCGCCGTCCTCCCGGATCGTCAACCTGACGAAACCGCTGGCCTGCCGCAACTGCACGCCGATGCGCGCAACGGGCACGCGCAGCCGCGCGGATTCGAGCGCATCGCGTGCGATCCGATAAAGCACCGACGCGGCCGCATCGTCCACCACGGTCGCGCTGAGGTCGGTGTCGATCTTCACGCCGTATCGGGCGAACAGATCTTGCGCGAGCCACTCGAGCGTGGCGGCGAGCCCGAGCTCGTCGAGCATCGGCGGCCTGAGGTCGGCGGTGAGTTGCCGCACGTGTGCGGCGAGATGGTCCAGATGCGCGTCGATCTTCCGGCTGGCTTCGTTCGCGGTTCCGTCTTGCTGCATCAACTGAGCATAACGTGCGTTCAGCGCGGCGATCTCGATCTTCAACGCGTCGAGCGGTTGTGCGAGCCCTTCGTGAAGCTCGCGGGCAACGCGTGCGAATTCGGCTTCGCGCTCACGCTGCACGCCGCGCGCGAGTTCGCGCAACGCATGGCGCGATTCGCGCAGCTCGCGCTCGGTCGCATTGCGTCGCGTGACGTCGTGGAACGTCAACAGCACCGGCGCATGAACTGCGTCGCTCGATACGGTCGCCAACACGTCGACGTCGCGGGTCCGACCGTCGCGGCGCGTGAGGACGCCAGCCGTCGGCTCGGTCCGCCCGTGCGGCGCGACTGGCGCCATCGCCAGTTGCCGCCGCACGCCTTTCAGGCCGTCCGCGTCGAGCCACGCGGATGCCGCTGTGGCGATCACGTCTGCCGGCGCGAGCGCGCCGAGCAGCGCGAG
This sequence comes from Burkholderia sp. B10, assembly GCF_004368385.1. Classification (NCBI taxonomy): domain Bacteria; kingdom Pseudomonadati; phylum Pseudomonadota; class Betaproteobacteria; order Burkholderiales; family Burkholderiaceae; genus Burkholderia; species Burkholderia sp. B10. Next base: position 15,348 of record NZ_PQMX01000033.1, read on the forward strand.
GCATGCGTCGTTCACCCCGACGATCACGCCGTCGCGCATCAGCCACGTCGCAACGGGGTTGTGTTCGGCACATGCGCGCGGGTGCGCGGCGCGCGCAGGCGATGCGTCGATGGCGCGAACGCACGTCGCGATGCCGGCGGCGTTTGCGAGCGGTGCCGAGTCCGGTTCGATACGGCGCGCGTGCTCTGTTTCAGCGGATCGACACGTCGCGATGGTAGGGTGGGCCGGCATGCGCGCGCTGCGTCCGACCATGCGCTCGGCTGCCGGATTGAACAGAACGACGTGATCGCGATTGCTGGACGCGACGGGCGTATCGCACGCGGCATTCGTCTGATGGTCCGTGGCGGCGACGCGCTGCATTTTGCAGAAAACCCAGGCCCAGGTTCCGAGCGTGACGAACAGCCCGGCGACGGTCAATACGTCCATCGAATCGTTGTGCATCATCTTCGCGAGTCTCCGAGTGTCAAATATACTTGACGAAGGGATCGCCGCGGAAGAAAAATGGCGAGCCGGCGGGGTCCGGCGAAAGTTTCAATGGCAGAGAGGGGTGTCGCAGGCGCTCCGGCCTAGCGGTCCCTTCTCATTCGAGGCCAGTGGTATGAACATGTTTTTTCGTCTGCCCATCGCGCTGCAGGGACACGCGCACGAGCGTTTCGAGGTCGACGCGCAGGACGATGAATCGTTTGCGGCCCATCAGGTCGATTTCATCTGTTCGCTGTACGGGCGCGCCGAGTATCTGCGCGCGTGCGGCCGCGAGGACCCGGTCGGGGACGCCTTCCTGGCCGGCATCGTCAACGTGCTCGAAGCGCTCGAACTGAACTCCCCGGGCGATGCTCAAGGCTGCCTGATGCGGCTGCAGCAGATCATCGACGCGGTGTTCGCGGCACGCGGGCACAGTGCGGTGCGCGACACGCCGCCCGCCTGAACGCGTTTTCCGTCTTCGGTCAGCGCACGGCGAACACGCGTGCGTCGTTGCGACACAGGATGCGGTGGCACTCGCACGCGTGGTGCTCGATCGCGTCGCGATCGACGATCGTGATTAGGCCGGGACGATAGCGGATCGCGCCGTCGGTCCCCAGTTTGCGCAGCGTATTGCGGGCGAGCGCGCCGTCGAACGCCAGGACCCCCGGAAAGACTTTCCTGCTGAACTGGATCGCGTTGCCGTCCAGCCGGTCGAGCGTTTGCAGCAGCCAGCGGCACAGCTGCTCCAGCGGCGAATGGTGATGCCCGCACACGGTGAGTTGCGACATCTGCGCGAGCAATGCCTGCGTATAGCGCAGCAGCAGTCGCTGGAACGTGCCGCCGAGCGAGAATTCCTGTTTGGCGACGTCGGCGTCGAGCCGGTATGCATGGCCCGCGCCCTGGACGACCACGCGGTTGGCCGCGCGCGGCTCGCCGATACATGCAGACAAGCCCACGAGCCCGTCGTTGCCGATCATGGCCAGGCCGAGCGGTGCGCTCGCTTTCGTCGAATGGAAGACGACGCAGGCCGCGGTGGTCGGCAGATACAGGTGGCTCAGGCTGTCGCCTTGCTTGTGGAGCACTTGTCCGGGCGCGAGATCCACCGGTACGAGATGCGGTGCTAGCCGGTCGAGTTCGTTGGCCGGCAGCGCACGCAGCAGCCGGTTGTCCGAAGGCGCGGCACCGGTTGCGCGCGCGCCGTCGCGACTGCCGCGATCGGACTGTGTGCCTTGCGCCACGCGCGCGACGAGTTCGAGATGCTGACGGATCAGGATGTCGCGGTTGCTTTCCGGCAGGAGACTCAGGACCGCGGAGCGCACGTCGTCCTGACCGAGCGCATCGAGGATGCGCAGCTTCGACAGCGTGCCGAGGTCGCTCTTACCGGTGCGCCACGCAGATATCTGGGCGCGGGTCAACGCGAGCGCCTCCGCGAGTTGGGCGTCGCTGGGATAGCCGCCCAGCTTCTTTACTTCGTCGAATAATGCATACCAGTCGTGCACGATGTTCAGCCTGCGACGCAGTCCCGTCGCGAGGGCAACAGGGAATCGGATCAGGCGCCCATTTATAGCATAAATGACGCATGAATCCGCGATCGCGCGCGCGCGAATGGTCCGCGCGGTCGACCGGGACGCGAATCGCGTGATGGCAGCGTCGGGCCGGGGGCGGCTTCGTTCCACCGTGCGTCGCTACCGGCTTTCATGTGTCTTTCACACGGCTTTCGCAGTGCGCGTACGCGCGTTGCGCAAACGCCGGACGGCGACGTCGTGCCCGACTCGCGCGTCACGCTCAAAGCCGGTCGAGCAGCGCGAAGATCTCGTCGGTGCGGCGCAGCAGCGCGTTGTTGCGCTCGGCGCTCTCTCTGACCGCATGCAGCCTCGCGCGCCAGTACGCAGGATCGCTCACCGATGCGCTGCTCGGGAAGTAGGAGCGTGTCTGCTCGAGCAGACGAATGGAACCTTCGATATGGGACAGCTCGCGTTCGACGTCGCAGTACCAGTTCATTCGTGGTCTCCCGAGGTTGACCGGTGCATGCTGAGCCTCGCGACGCCGTCGTGTCTTGATGCCGCTCAACGCAGAGATTCATCCGATTTTTCGCGGCGACGTTCAGCCGAATCGGCATGCTGCATCGCCGCAGTGCTCGGCTGTCGTCGCGTCGGATCCGTTGATGGCTTGGATCGCTTCGATCGCCGAAGCTCGCCGGATGACCTGCGTCAAGGTCGATCGGCACGCCGGAGCGAAGATCGACGTTCCCGCATGTCGATCGCGATGCGCGTCGGCATGTCGGGTGCCGTCTTCCCATGCACCTCGACGAGGCGGCATGGATCGTGCGCGCGTTGCACGCGAATGTGCCGAATCGCCCGACGATTTTGCGTTCCGACGCCGCACGTACCGTTGTTCGTATCCGATGCGGACACGAGCCGGTGGCCGTGAATTGCGACAGCGCGTCGCGACGGGCATCGACCGGTGTTGCGCTGAACTGCTGACGGAGAATCGACATGAATGCCGCGATGCTTTGCACCCGCGATGTCGCCACGTGTACGACGCAGGCTACCGTCGTCGACGCGGCCGCGATGATGCGCGACGCCCACGCGGGCGATCTCGTGGTCGTGAGCGAACAGGACGGGAAGCTCGTGCCGGTCGGGATGGTCACCGATCGCGACATCGTGCTGACCGTGGTGCGCGCCGACGCGGCGCCCGGCGCGCTGTTCGTCGGCGACGTGATGTCGGCGCCCGTCGCGCTCGCGAACGCCGACGACGACATCTGGTTGCTCGCGAAGCGGATGCGCCAGCACGGCGTGCGTCGCTTGCCGGTCGTCGGCGCCGATGGGGAACTGGTCGGCGTCGTGTCGCTCGACGACATGCTGCGCGCGGCCGCGGCGCTGCTCGATGAATTGCGTCTCGTCGCTGCGCGTCAGGTGTATTTCGAGGAGAAGCAGCGTGGGTGAGCGGGGGCGGTGCGCGGTGTGCGGCGCAGCAGCCGGCTCGATAACGGCGCGCCTCATCGACCGTGCGTGCGCGATGCGATGACGCGCGATCCCGATACGGAGGCCGATACCGCTACGCCCGCCCGGCTGCGCTGGTGGCTCGGCTGCGTCGGTCTCTGCGTGCTGCTGTCGGCGGCCATCACATGGCTCGGTGCGATCTACGACCATCCTGTACGCGAAGGTGTCGTCGCCGGCATGAACGCGTCGGAATGTGCGCGCGTGGGCGTGCGCCCGGCCGGCTCGCTGCTGACCACACCGCTTCCGGAAAATGACTTGTGCATGCCGTTGTTCGTGTATCGCGCGTCGTATCCGGACGCCGCGAGCGACGTCGCGTCGTACCGCACGTGGGTACTCCAGCAGCGCATCGCCGAATTCCGGTATCTGGTCGGCTATGTGCTGTTGCTGTGCGCGACGATTCTGGTCGTCGTCGCGGGGACGGTCATGCTGATCCGGCGGTGGCTGCGGCGTTTTGATCGCGGCGCAGGTATCGATACGTGAGCATCGCCGCTGTGGCATCGGCCAGACGGCACGAACGCCGGAACGACCGTGACGATTTCAGCTGAATTGCACGACGCGCATTGCTTGATGGCGATCGAGACGAGCATCGTCGGGGCGGGACGTTATCGCTGCCGCATCCGTGTGATGCGTCCCACGCCAAACGGCAAGTACGACACGTCACCGATATTCAAGGCCGAGCGCGGCGCTGAAGACCTTGCGCAACTGCATGACGTGGTGCGAGACGAAGAAGTCCGACGCCTTCACGTTGTAACGCATCGGCACGCGCGTTCCAGCGCGTTCGAACACGCGCGCGGCATGCGGGTCGGTACATTGACCTCCGTCAACCCCCATCGCGCAGCGCGATCGAGAATGATCACAGCGTTCTCGCGCAGTAGCGGCGACATGTGCGGTTCCTGCCAACGCAGCCGACGGCGGCCCGCGCCGAGCGTTCGTCGACGGCTTCGTTCAGACACCCGCTCGACATGTCGGGCCGAAACCGCATACGCATATGAGGTCACGGTGGAACTGCGCATCATGAATGCCGGCCGCATCGATCCGCAGCGAAAAGCGCGAGAGCAACGAAGAGAGACGCAAGGATGAGTAGGTACAGATACGCCGTTGCAGCGCGTTCGAACGCCGCTTCCCGATGCCCGAAGCGTCGATGCACGCGAGCCTCACTGCATCGTTCGACGACGGCGCGTCATCCGCGTCATCCGATTCCAATAACCGCCTACGGGAGGAATGATCATGAACTGGCTTGCCGAATACTTCGCGCAGCGCACGAGCCCGCTGGCGCTTTCCATGTGGGCGCATCCGCCGCTCGCGCTCGGGCCGGACGGCCCGGTCTGTCGCGAGCCGTACCGGTTGCCCTATCCGGGCGTCGAACTCGTGTATACGCCGGGCGAAACGGTCGAGCGCGACGGCAATATCTATACGCTGCCGGCGCGCTACGACGCACGCGGGCTGTTCGCCGCGCGCAGCACGGCGCGAGACGACACCGCATCGTTCTTCCATGAGGTGACGATCTTCGCGCCGTCGCCGTTCAACTCCGACTTCGTGATGACCGTCAACGGCGAGTTTTCGTTCGTGCCGACGTTCTGGCAGGACGGTTCACCGGGCTTCTCGGGAATCTGCGCACCGACAGCCAGCGGCCGCGCGACAGGCGAGCGAAGCGGCCCTCCGTGGCTATTCCAGGGCTATCTCAGCATCTAGGCCGCACCGGGCGGAGCGCGTACGTGGTCGACGACACACGCCGCGCACACTCGTCACGCGAGGCGGAGCCGGCGCCGCATCGCCACCCGAACCCCGCCAAAACCCGCACGCCGGACGCACGTTGACGTGAGTCAACCCGGCCGCGGGTGTCGCGCTTACTCTGAATTCGTGGGCACGCGTCGTCGCGGCGCGGGGATCGTCCATGCATCGGGCAACGGGAGCGTCATCATGCACATCGGAAGAATCTGTACCCAGCCGGTCGAGTCGTGCACGGCCGAATGCAGCGCGTTCGAACTGGCCGACCGGATGCGGCACGGGCATGTCGGCGATATCGTCGTGATCGAGTACCGAAACGGCGAGGCCATCCCGATCGGTCTGGTGACCGACCGCGATCTGGTGGTCGAGGTGATGGCGCGCGGCGACGATCCGGCCGACGTGACGGCCGGGCAGATCATGTCGCGCGGTCTGGTCGTGGTGGCGGAGACCGACGAGATCGGCGTCGCGCTCGAGGAGATGCGCCGGTCCGGCATCCGCCGGCTGCCGGTCGTCGACGACGCAGGCCGCCTCGTCGGCATCGTGACGCTCGACGACCTCGTCGAGCATCTCGCCGGATTGCTCGGCGGCGTCGCGGAAGTCGGCAAGCTGCAGCAGATCGAGGAGCACCGGTTCCGCACGTGAGCCAGGCGTAAACCTTGCGGCGGCGCGCGGCCCGCGCCGCCCGCTTTTACGCGTGCAGCGCCTCGAACAACGGCGCCCAGAACTCGCGGCTTTCGTATGCCGCGGCATCGCAGTCGGTGTCGAAGCGAATCGCGATCGCGGTCTCCGCGTCGGTCAGCGCGTCCGCATGCTCGAGCTGCTGCGCCAGCACGGCGGTGTCGGCATCGGAAGGGTCGTTCCCGCGTGCCGCCCTTGCGGCCACGCGTGCGGCGAGCGTGGCCGGGCTCGCGGTGAAATCCAGAATCGCGATGCGCACACCGCGCCGTGCGGCGAGCGACACGAACGCCGCGCGATCGGCTTCGCGCAGGAACGTCGCATCGACGATCGCCGTGTAGCCGCTGTCGATGACGGTCGCGGCCGCTGCCAGCAGCCGTTCGTAGATCCGTTCGATCGCCGCGTCCGAATAGGCGCCGGCCGACAGGTGCGTTTCGTCCGGTACGCCCGCGCGCCGCTTGCGCTCGACGTCGCTGGACAGCCGGATCGCGCCGAGCCGCTCGGCCAGCGCGCGGCTGGCCAGCGATTTACCCGAGCCCGATACGCCATGACACAGGAGCAGCAGCGGTTGTGCATCGCGACGTGCGTCGGCCATCGCCGCTGCAATGCGCAGATAGAGCTCGTGTGCCGCGTCGTCGCCGCGCAGTCGCGCGGTCAGCGCGCGCACTAGCGCGCGATAGACGACATAGCATGGCAACACGCCGAGCGCCGCGTAGTCGCCGGTGCGCGCGAGCCACCCGGACAGCAAGCGGTGCGCGCAATCGTCTCGGCCGTGCGCGGAGAAGTCCATCAACGCAAACGCGAGGTCGCTCGCCACGTCGATCCAGCGCAGCGCGTCGTCGAATTCGATGCAGTCGAACATCAGGATGCGGTTGCGCCAGCGCACGATGTTGTCGAGATGCAGATCGCCGTGGCATGCGCGCACGAAGCCCTGCGTGTGCCGCTCGGCGAGCAGCGGTGCGATGCGCGTCAGTTCCGCTTCGTACCACGCGTGCAGCGCGGCTTCGCGCGGCACCGCGACGTCGAGCGTATCGAGCAGCGGCCGGCACTGCGCGGCCACGCTCGCCGCGCTGCCGAAGTGGCTGCGCGGGGCGCAGCGCGGCGCGTGCAGATGATGGCGGGCCAGCGTGGCGGCGAGCGCATCGGCATCCGCGAGGCCGGCGTCGTGCGCCGCGCTGCGAATCGACAGCATCGCGTGCGCGTCGAACCGGCGCATGCGTACGAGGTACTCGCCGGGCGTTGGCTGCCGTTGCCGGCGCGCGCCGGTCTGCAACGGCTCGCCGAAAGCGCAGCGGCGGCCGCGCGCGACGAGCGGCCAGACGCCGAGGTACAGCGGACCGGCGAGCGCGCGATTGAGCGTGTATTCCGCGAGCGCGCAACGGCGCCGCTGCGCGGGGCGCACGAGATCGACGAACGCGAAGCGCACCGGCTTGATGCGTTTGTACGCGTAGCGTCCGGCCAGATAGACGACGGACAGATGCGTTTCGATCCGCTCGATGCGGCCTGCGGGGTGCGGATAGGTTGCCGGGCGGCGCAATGCGCGATCGAACTGGATCGCCTTGCGTCGTGCGTTGGCGCGGCCCAGCGAGAACGATACGTGACGCGTTCGGGACATGGTGAACGGATCGGTCGGACGAGGCGCGTGTTCGTCGACGCCTCGCGGGTGGAATTCGCACGCAAGCCGCAGCGTGCTCGTGTCGGATGGACGTGGCCGGTTCGATCGACATCGGGCGACCGGCGCGCGACCTCGCTATTGCAGCCGATCGGCGCGCGATCCGGCTTGATACGGGTCAACGCCGCCGTGCAGAGGCACGCTTGATGCAGGTCAACCGCATTCCGCGCGGCGGCAATACAGTCGGTGCCAGTAGTCGCGCAGCGATGCGCGAGCGTGCACGCCGGCGGCATGTGCGTTGCGTCACGGCCGCGGCCGTACGCGTTCACGCCGCGCGAGCGTGCGCGGAATTCCTGGTATGGAGAGGCGTTGGCGATGAAGCGACGGGTATTGGCGATCGGCATGCTGCTCGCGTTGGCCGCGTGTGCGGACACGGAGCAGGCGACCGTGTTCAGGAAGTCGGAGACGCAACTGCTGGCCGCGCGTCAGTCCGCCGCGGTGCAATGTTCGACGGCATCCGAATGCGACCGCGAGTGGACTCGCGTGCGGCGCTACATCGAAACCCATTCGGCGACGCGGATCACGCGCGCGAGCGCCGACAGGATCGAAACGGCGCAGCCGCATCTGGCCGGCGAAGTCTATCTGTGGGCATCGCGCACCGCCGCGGGCGACGGCGCGTCGGTGATCCGGCTCAAGGCGATGTGCAAGGGCATGTACGACAGCGCCGGCGGCCCCGGATGGCAATACGACGCATGCGCACGGAAAATTCTCGACATCGAGCGCGGCTTCCGCGCGGACGGGAATCTGCCCGGCTAACGCGCCGCGCCGCCGATCGCTTCACGCTTCCAAACCGTTGACTTCGGTCAACGCCCGCCGGCGGCAAGCGCCGATGATGGAATTGCACCGAACGCCACAGGCGCGTCGGTTCTCCCAGCGAGGTCGGTATGTACAAGAACGTCATGGTCGCCGTGGACGGCAGTCCGTCTTCGAAACGGGCGCTCGACGAAGCGCTCAAGGTCGCTGCGTCGTGCGGCGCGCGCCTGTTCGCGGTGTTCGCCGTCGACAAGTCGATCCTGCTCGCGTACGGCGGGCGCATCGATCCCGACGCGCTGCTCGACGACGTGCGCCGCGACGGCACGGCCGTGCTGCACGACGCGGAACGCGCGATTTCGCATGCGGCCGTCAACGGCGACACGGAGCTCATCGAGACGGAACTCGGGCAGGACGTCGCCGAGCGGCTGCAACGCTATGTCGCCGAGCACGCGATCGACCTCGCGGTCATCGGCACGCACGGGCGACGCGGGGTCCGGCGCTTGTTCCTCGGCAGTGTCGCCGAGCGCTTCCTGCGCGGCTCGAGTTGCCCGGTCCTGCTGCTGCGCAGCGACGATCCCGCGCCGGCCAAGACGGCCGGCTAGCGGCCGCGACGAACTGCGCGCTACCTGGTCAGGTCACCATCATGCAGATCTCGTTTCCATCCGAACATCCGACGTATTCCGGCCTCGATCCCGCGCTGAGCTTCCCGGCGCTCGTCGAAGGCCGGCGTGTGCGCTGCGCGATCACCGCGGAAGCGCTGGAAGATCACTTTCGCGCGGCCTCGCCGCGCGAGCAGGATCTGGTCGACGCGTTCGCGCGCCATCGTCCCGCGATCGAGCGCGCCGCGCGCGCGCTGCTCGAGGAGATGGACGGGCGGCCGATCCTGCTGCATAGCGGCTATTTCAGGTTCTGCAGATGAGTGCCGGCCGCCGCCGTCGGCGCGCTTCGAGCGCGCGCGGCGGCGGTCCGGTACGTTGCGTTTCGAACGATCATTCGTCCCGTGCGCGGCAGCGTTGTCGCGCTATTCGATCTTCAGCGCGGCCGAGCCTGTCGGGACGCAAGCTTCGGCCGCACGTCAACTGTCTCAGGAGTTACGAACCATGAGCAATATGACCCGTTACGATCCGTTTTCGATCGAGCCCGTTTCCGACCTGTTCCATGGGCTGTTCAGGCCGTTGCGCGGCATGACGCTTGCCGACCAGCCCGACCTGGCGTCGATGAAGATCGACGTCACCGAGAACGACGGCGCGTACATGGTCAAGGCGGAGCTGCCCGGCGTGGCGAAGGACGACATCGACGTCCAGGTGACCGGCAATACCGTCTCGATCAACGCGAAGGTCGAACGCAACAACGAACAGAAGGACGGCGAGCGCGTGATCCGGCGCGAACGCTATAGCGGTGCGATCAGTCGCTCGTTCTCGCTGGCCGCGGACATCGACGACGCGAATGCGACGGCGACGTACCAGGATGGTGTGCTGTCGCTGACGTTGCCGAAGAAGGCGCCGGTCGGGCAGAAGAAGCTCGCGATCAGCTGAGCGCAAGCGCGTGGCGGGAGGGTGCATCTGCGCATCGCCCGTCGCGAGCAACGAGCAACGAGCAACGAGAAGCGGCGCACGGAGCGATCCGTGCGCCGTTTTTCATTTCATTTTCGTTGCGGCGGCCGACGCATGCGTCAGCCGTGCATCGCCGTGTTGCCGACGTGGAAGCCGACCGTCTGCGCGAGGATCGGCAGCTCGTCCTCGTTGAGCCGCAGCGCATCGGCGAGCGCGCGGTGGTTGATCCAGCCGCGCACGACCGTGCCGAGGCCGGCCGACGCGCAATACAGCGACACGTTCTGCGAGATGGCGCCGGCCGCGACTGCCGCGAACACGTCGCGTTGCTGCGGCGGCATGTCGCGAATCGCGGAAGTGCGCACGACATAGATGAGGTCGAGCGGCGCTCGGCCGACGAAGTCCTGATAACCGGTCAGGTTGCGCGCATCGACCGCGTGCTTCAGCACGAGGCGGTGCGCGGGCACGTCGTAGCGATAGACGCCGTACGGCAGCGCGACGTACACGTCGATTTCATTGAACGCGTGCGCGGACGGCGCCGTGCGGCCGCCGCTCGCAGGACGGTTGATTCCGTTCGCGGCCCACAGCATCGTGCCGAGCGTCGCGGGCGGCAGCGGCGCGGCCGCGAATTCGCGGGAACTCATCCGGGTGGCGAGCGCCGCCATCAGCGGCACGTCGTTGTCGAGCATCGGGCTCGGCAGATCGATGATCTCCGGCGACTCTCCGTGCGCGGAGGCCGGCAGTGCAGCGGGCGCCGGCGAGTAGGCCAATCGTTGCGGTTCGGTCATTCGAGTCTCCTTCAGGCGTGAGTGCGCGTGCCCGGAACGGCGCGCATTTTCGATTTCACGATACGGCGGCGGCGCCGCGGCGCGTTGACCTCCGTCAACCGACGCGCCGGCCCGGCGCACGAAGACGCGCGACGCATCCGTTGACCTGCGTCAGCGAGGCGCCGCCGCGCGTGTGCAAATCTGGCTAAGTGCGGCGAACAGGCGCGCCGCGGCTCACAGGAGAGCAACGATGAAAACCGACAAGCAGTTGAAGCAGGACGTCCAGGACGAACTAGAGTCAGACCCGTCGATCGATGCGACACGCGTCGGCGTCGAGGTGGCCGACCGGATCGTGACGCTTTCGGGGCATCCGCCGAGCTACGCGGAGAAGCTGGCAATCGAACGTGCAGCGAATCGCGTGGCCGGCGTGAAGGCGCTCGTCGTCGACATGACCGTGCACCTGCTAGACGACGACGTGCGCACTGACGAGGACATCGCGAAGGCGGTGCGGTCGGTGTTGCACTGGACGGTCGGGGTGCACGACGACGCAATCAAGGTGCAGGTCGAGCGCGGCTGGATCACGCTGTCGGGCACGGTCGACTGGGCCTACCAGAGCCATCTGGCCGTGCGTGCGATCTCGCAGATGCGCAGCGTGACGGGCGTGACCGACCACATCGTGGTGCTGGGCACGGTCGGCGCGGACGACATCGGCGGCAACATCAAGCGCGCGATCATGCGCCACGCCGAGCGTGAGGCGAAGCACATCTCGATCGACGTGCACGACGGCACCGTGCGGCTGTCCGGCAAGGTTGGCTCGTTTTCCGAGCGCAAAGCCGTGCGCGGCGCTGCGTGGTCGGCGCGCGGCGTGCGTGCGGTCGTCGACGATCTGGTGGTCGAGTAATGCGCGCACTGGTGAAAGGTAGCTCGCGGCGAGACGTTACGTCGGACGGATGATGCTTTCGTGCGTAGGCGGCATGTGAGCCGGTCGGTCGCGATGGACACCATCGCGACCGAAGCGGGCGGTTTCCGCTGCGGAATATCCATCATGATCGGATCGGATGGTGGCTCTTGAGAGCCAATGCTTGCGGAAGACACACTGAGCGCAACGAGTGCGGAGCGGCAATCGGCACGCTGCGCCGATTGTCACGTCGGATCATGTGTATATGGCCGGAGTAGACCAAACAGACAGTGCCAGATCGTCTGATTCATTTCGGCTAGGGGGCCGCCGATCGAGGTCGCAATCCAATTTAATGAGCCAAGGTATCTTCCACTCCGTGTCAATGGCTGGTTTCCGGTAAGCAGATTTCCTGTAGCACTGCTTCAACCCGGCCTCAGAGGTCAAGCCTTCTTTCGCTCATCCACTTGACGATCGCGGGGTCACGATGCGAGAAGAAGCTGCGCGCGCCCGTCTCCAGCGTCGCGACGGCTTTCATATCGTCATCAGACAGCTCGAAGTCGAAAACGGCCAGGGTCTCCAGCATGCGCTCCTTCCGCACAGACTTCGCAAGAGCGACGATGCTGCGTTGAACCAGCCAACGAAGTACGACTTGTCCCACGGTCTTGCCGTCACGCTCGGCAATCGACACCAGTCGCTCGTTCTGGAACAAGTTGTTCCGTGCTTCGGCGAAGGGTGCCCAAGCCTCCGGCTAGATGCCGAGCCCACGCATGAATTCGACGCTATCGGCCTGCTGGTGAAAAGGATTTACCTCGATCTGATTGACGGCCGGCGTGACCTCGTCGAACGCGGTGATGTCCATGAGTCAATCCAGCTGGAAGTTGCTCACGCCTATCGCCCGCAGTTTGCCAGCGCGATACGCTTCCTCCATAGCTCGCCATGCGCCGTAAACTTCCGAAAACGGCTGATGGATCATTGGGGTGACGGTTGCAGGTGATGCTGCGGGTTGCGTGCTCATGTGACCGTAAAAAGTTGCTTTGGCCGCCCGAGTTTAACAGTGGGCCGGACCGGGTCGCACGAAGTTCGCTCTCTGGCCAGTTTCCAGCAGTCAAGCTGGCGATTACCGGCCGAGACGCGACATTCGCCCGCAGCGTTGACCATACATTCGGACGTCGAACCCGCTCACAGTACCGGTGAATTGCCCATTACCCAACTTCAATCACTGAGCCGCCGTCGCCGCTACTACTACCGTTCGTGCTGGTCGTCCAGATTCAAACGTGAGTGGTTCCTCAACGAGCTGTGCGAGAGGGCGCGCAGGGAATCTTGTGCAAAGCCATACTCATGCGCGCCTTAACGCTGAAGCTTTTCGACCTCGGCAAGCAACTCGTCCGCTCGGGCTTTGAGCGGTTTCTGGTTATTCCGCTCGGCCCTCTCACGAATGTCCTTCAGTCTCGTGCTCCAGTACTTTGGATTGCAGACTACGGTTCCGGGTGGAAATTGGTCCCGCTTTCCTCCGAGGATTTGAAGAGCGTTTTGCACATGATCAAGTTCTTTTTCGAGACTGTTGTACCAGTACATATCTACCCCGAGTGCATTTTCTTCAATCGTGCAACGACGCTTGGTCGGCACACTTGATTTGACTAAAAAAGTTATTTCCGACTGCACTTTGGGAGTTCAGCGTCCGATGACTGCGCAGGTCGGAAGGCAGCATTGTCAGTCCGGTTCGATTATTTGTTGCTCAATTGCGTAACGGATCAGCGCGGCGTCATTTCGTAAGTCTAGCTTTGCGAGCAGGCGTGCCTTGTATGTACTGATGGTCTTGGAATTGAGGCCCAGATCCTTCGCAATATCGGATATTCCGTCACCGTATGCGAGACGTTTGAGCACTTCACCCTCTCGTTCGGTCAGGCGCGTGTGCAACGGCGCATCGGGAGGGATGTCTATCGTACGCACGATGCACTCTGCCACCTGCGCGCTCATGTACTTGTGCCCGGCTAGCACGGCGTGTATCGCCTGTACCAATTCGGCCGCGGTGCTGTCTTTCGTGACGAAGCCAGAGGCACCGGCGCAGAACACTGATTTTGCGCGAGTCGGTTCAGCCTTGCTGCATAGCGCGAGTATTCGCATCTTGGGGGCGCAGGCGACCAGTTGGCTGATCAGTTCAATGGATCTGTTGCCGAGGCTAGTGAGGTCCACAATCGCAACGTCGAACGATTCATTTTTTGCTGCCACAATCAATGCGTCGCCGTCAGACAATTCGCGCACAACCTGATACTCACCGGTCCTTTGAAGAATGTACCGAATCCCGTCACGCGTAATCGCATGGCGTTCTGCGAGAAGTACTTTCTTCATACTCAAGCCTCGTAGCGTTTTCTCATACGCTTGCCGCAACCGAGCACATCAATTTGCATGCGCAGGATTGTCGTCATACCGTAGCGGCACGCGGCATTTTTGGTCCCCGAGTACCTGAAGGGAAGCTCGTCAAGGAAGCTTACTCGCAGTGTTGTCAGGCGGTTTTGCATGACTGGCACTGTTGTGGTACGTGAAACCGCAAGTCAAGCATATCTCCTCGCAGAAGACGTGCCGATTTCCACTATAGTTTATCAGTTTGACAAATTGCAAACAGACCGCGTCGCTCGTATGGCGTGTTCAGAACGCACGGTCGTTCTCGTTCAGTGATCCAGAGCAACAGCCTTCGGCTTTGCGGTCTGCTGACTGGTCGGTTCGGGGCGAGGCTGTGTCAAAACGCGAAATTCGTCGGTTTTCGGGTGCCACTTTATCCCTCGCGAAGGCCCACGAGGCCGGTACCGAGCATTCTGATGGGTCGCCTTCTCTGTTGGCCGGCTCCGGCACACGTTTTACACAGCCTCGGTCGGTATCGGTCCCACCCCAGAGGGGGCGCGTAGGTCTCGGCGTAGCTCCGAGCGCGGTTCTGTACTAAGAGATGGTTTCAAAAAGAGCCTATGGGCTGTAATGGGGTGGCCAGCCCGATGGCGTTACGCTGCGACAACGGTCCAGAGTATTTGAGCGATGCGATGACGCAGTGGGCCACCAGACAGGGCATTGCATTGAACTACATCCAGCCTGGCAAGCCGCAGCAGAACGCCTACGTGGAGCGATTCAACCGGACAGTGCGCTATGAATGGCTGTCGCAGTACTACTGGGACGACCTCGCGCACGTGCAGCACTTCGCAACCGAGTGGATGTGGCAATACAATCACGGGCGCCCTAACATGGGCCTTGGCGGCGTGACGCCGAAACAGCGGCTCATGGCCGCGGCATAGTCTCTACTTCTGACTCGCGTTAAAAGCGGGGGGATTACCCCGCTACGCAGTTTTTTCGAACACGCGATGCAATTCGGTGTATCGGCAACGCAGCTGGAAACCAGCGTACTTGAAGCCCCGACCGAAAAGCGCGAAGTTCGCCGTTCGGCCAGTTGCCGCGGATCGCCGCCGGCGGCTGTCGGCCACAACCACTCATTGAACTGACGCGGCCAGATTCGCGCAAATCTGGCTCTTCAGTCCGCCGCAGCGATAATAACGGGGTGGATTGGTTTTGACGTGGCTGTGGTTCAATGCGTTTCGAGGTCGCGCTCGTCGACCTCGGACGCCGTCACGACTCGATTGCGCCCTGTTGCCTTTGCCATGTAAAGCGCCGCGTCCGCCCGCGCCAGGGCGCCCGCCAGCGTATCGCCGGGCGTGACGCATTCGACCCCCGCGCTGAACGTGCAGCGCACGCCTTCGTTTGGCGATCGTTCGACCGCAAGCCGCAGTTCGTTCGTCAACGCCGCTGCGTCGGCCATGCCTGCGTCCACGAACACGATCGCGAACTCCTCTCCACCCAGACGCCCGAAAAGGTCGCACGACCGCAGCCGTGCGGACACCACCGACGTGACATGTCTGAGGATTCGGTCGCCGACCGCATGGCCAAAGCCGTCGTTGACGGCCTTGAACTTGTCGATGTCCAGAATGGCGATCGACAACGGCTTGCCCTTTTCCGGCGCTTCGCGAAGCAGGACGCTCGCCCTCGCCATGAACGCACGCCGCATGAGTACGCCGGTCAGTTCGTCGATACTCGCGAACTGTTCCATTTTTCGGACGAGCCGATCGTGCGCGAGCATCACCATGCCGGTCGACATGCACGGCAACGTGACGATCGCAAGCCCAAGAAACAGGACATTCCAGGGCGACGGTTGCGGAAAGGCCATGTGCGGCATGCCGAAGGCGGCCGCGACGGCTCGCGTGACGTGGAACAACGCACCCAGATAAGCGGCGGCGGCGACGAAGCGATAGGGGTAGCGCGCTCCGTCACGCGGCGCGTGACGCAGCGCCAACGTACCCACGGCGATCCTTGCATAGGCGAGGAGGCTCGATGTGAGCGCGACCTTCGCGTCGATGTTCGGCGACACGCACGTGAAGTACACCAAAGCGACGCAGACGATGGCGAACGTCGCCGACTCTACATGCCACGCCGGATCCTTGCCGAAAAACTGACGCATCCCCTGCACGAGCAGCAGCACCGCCACAAGCGTGATGAGCGCAGCGCCGAGGGTCACGATCTGTCCAGGCTGAGCGCCTGCGATGAACACCCACGACGATGCAGCGGTAAGCAGCGCGTGAGCCACGCACCAGCGGCCTATGCCCGGCACCGCAGTCCGGAGCAGCGAACCAAGGACGGCGACGCTCATCAGGCAAGACAGGATCACGATACCTATCAGAGCGAGCGGGGTGAGCATGAGATCGGGGCAGGTGACAAGAGAAGGACGCAGCAGGATAAACGAGACGGCGCTCGACGAATGAAAGTCATACGAAAACGAATCGACTCGATGGCACCGCTGCGGCGGCGAGTGCGCATCGTATCGCATGTGCGGGTCTGAAAAGCATGTATGGATCATGCGCGGGCATTGCCATCGCTGGAGTCGCGTTCCCGGTCCGGGGCAGAATCAGGCATCGCGCGATCCGGTTTTTAGCAGCCTTCGAGTGATCGCTTGTGCTCGAGTCGAACGGCGGCGCCGGGTCGATCGCGGCCCGTGACGAAGTGACGACCAGGCAATCCCGGACCTGAGCTCCCGCTGACCGAGAGATCGAGTCTTCCCTTACGCAGATCATGTTCGACGCAGCCGACACCTCCAGCACCCTAACGCGCCTTCCGCGCCGCACGCTTGCGCATCGCGCGTTTCTTCTTGCACGCGCGCGCATGCCCCTCGGTTCGCTGAACGTGCCGGGCAACCGCATCGGTGACGGTCGGAAAGAAGCTCGCGGCGCCGAACACGTCGAACAGCCCGTAAGCGCGCAGCCGATCCTTCACCGGCCCCTTCATCTCCGCGAAATCGAGTTCGATGCGTTGCTCCGCCAGTTCGGCGTGCAGCGCGACGAGGCGGTCGGCGGCGCTCACGTCGATGTCGGTAACCGGCTCGGCGGCCACCACGATGCGCGTGACCGGGCTCGCCGAGCGCGTGATTGCGGCGTGCAGGTGTTCGCAGAAGATCTCGACGTTCGCGTAGAACAGCGGCGCATCCCAGCGGAACAGCACGAGCCCCGGCGTCTGCGCCGCGTCGGGATGCCGGCCGACATCGTGATAGCCGCGCACGCCGGTCAGCCGCCCGAGCACCGCATCGTACGGGTGCCACGCGCGCCACACGAACGACAGCAGCGACAGCCCGCTCGCGAGCAGAATGCCCGGCACGACGCCGATCGCGATCACGCCGGCAAAGCACAGCACCGAGATCAGACATTCGCCGCGGCGCATCCGGTACAGCCGCACGACGCTGCGGAAGTCGGCGATCCCGCATGCCGCGTAGATCACCACGGCGGCCAGCGCGGTGCGCGGCACGTACGCGAGCAGCGTCGGCGCGGCGAGCAGCAGGATCGCGATGCACGCCGCCGCGACGACGTTCGTCAGCTGGCTTTGCGCGCCTGCGGCGATCGCGACCGGCGTGCGCGACGCGCTGCTGCTGACCGCGCAGCCCTGCGTCACGCCGGTCAGCAGGTTGGCCGCGCCGAGCGCGATCAGCTCCTGGTTGCGGTCCGGCGTGTCGCCCGCGCGGGCGGACAGCGCGCGCGACAGCATGCTAATGTCAGCGAACGACACCAGCGCGACGGCGAACGCGCCGGACGCCAGTGCGCCGAGGTCCGCGAGCGACACGGCCGGAAGGCGCGGCGCGGGGATGCCGGCCGGCAACGCGCCGATCGTCGCGACGCCGGGCAGCGGCCACAGCCGCGTCGCGATCGTCGCGCCGATCACGGCGAGCAGCACGCCGGGCCAGCGCGGCAGCGCGCGCTTCATCAGGAAAATGGCCGCCAGCACGCCGGCGCCGAGCAGCCCCGCCGCGACGGAAAACCGGCCATCGACGAGCGCATGCGCGATGTGCTGCACGCCGGCGAACACGTCGCCGCCCGACGTTTGCATGCCGAGCAGCTCCGGCAATCGGCCGATCGCGAGCGCGATGGCGATGCCGTTCAGGTAGCCGTACTGGATCGGGCGCGACAGCAGATCGGTGACGAAGCCGAGCCCGAGCGCACCGAGCAGGATGCAGATCGTCCCGGCCGACAGCGCCAGCGCGCCGGCCAGCGCGATCGCGCGCTGCGGATCGTGAGCGGCGAGCGGCGTGATCGCGCTGGCGATCAGCGCGGCCAGCGCGGAATCGGGCCCCAGCACGAGGATGCGGCTCGGGCCGAACAACGCATACGCGAGCAGCGCGGCGATCGACGCGTAGAGCCCGGTGATGGCGGGCAGGCCGGCCGCCTGCGCGTAGCTCATGCCGACCGGCAGCAGCACGGCCGACAGCGCGAGGCCCGCGTACAGGTCGCGCGACAGCCACGCACGCTGGTAGTGGGTAAGCAGTGCGATGCCGGGGAGCATGCGCGCGACGCGCGCGGACCAAGGCCGGTTCATCGCGGGTTCGACGGGCAGGGATGGGCGTGCAATGGGATACGTGCTCCGACGGGCAGTCGCATCAGCGCGACGCGGCCCGCACCGCGCAGCGGAGCCGGCGCCAGCTTCCGCGCGCAGGTCGACGCGTGCGCGCACGCACGTGGCGCGCGGCGCCATCGCGCGGGTCGTGGAGGCCGCGGCGCGGCAGCGTGAAGCGCGGCATCACGTCGCCTCGAGCACCGACTGCCGCAGCGCCTGCGCGAAGCGCGCCAGCGTCGCGATCGAACCCGTCACGCTTTCGTAGCGCTCGCGCCCGATCTGTCCGTCGAGCGTCACGAGCATGCCGGCGTCGCGCGCGAGCGCGACGAGCGCGGCCGTGTCGAGTGCAGCCGCGCGCGTGTCGGCCTGCATCGCAGAATCGGAACGATAGTCGGCGTAAGACATGGCGTCTCTCCTGGTTGCCGTGCGAGCGGGGTGCCGGGCGGCCGGTATCCTTGAATTCAGTATCGGCGCCGCGCGTGCGCGATTCAATCAGCGCGCCCCGAAGTCGCGGTAGGAATCGTGCCCGGCGCGTCGGCCGATTCCTACACGGCCCGCGGCTTCGGCGCAGCCCTGCGCCGCACCGCGCGTGTCGGCCTGCGCTGCGCGTACCAGTTGCCGATCGCATGCCAGATCTCGGGCGCAGTCTCGCAGTAGGTGAACAGCTCGAGATCACGGCGATCGATCATGCCTTCGTCGGCGAGGAACGGCAGGTCGACCGCGCGACGCCAGTACGCCTCGCCGACGAGAATCACCGGCAGCGGCGCGATCTTGCGCGTCTGCAGCAGCGTGAGCACCTCGAACAGCTCGTCGAACGTGCCGTAGCCGCCCGGAAAGAACACCGCGGCCTTCGCACGCTCGAGCAGGTGCAGCTTGCGAATCGCGAAATAGTGGAAGCTGAAGCAGAGTGACGGCGTGATGTACGGATTCGGCCTCTGCTCGCGCGGCAGCTCGATATTGAAGCCTATGCTCGGCGCGCCGCGCTCGTACGCGCCGCGATTGGCGGCCTCCATGATACCGGGGCCGCCGCCGGTGACGATCGCGAGCCGTGCGCTGCGCGCGCACCGGTCCGCATGGGCGACGATGCGTCCGAATTCGCGGGCGACGCCGTAGTACGCGCTGTGTTCGACGAGCCGGCTGGCGGCCGTCACCGCGCGGCGCCGGACGGCGTCGTGCGGGCGTGCCGCGAGCAGCCGGTTCGCGTCGTCGAGCCGCGCGTTCGCGACCGACGGCGCGACGATGCGCGTGCTGCCGTAGATCACGACTGCATGGCCGATGCGCTCCATCTGCAGCCGCTCCTCGGCTTTCCAGTAGTCGAGCTGCAGCCGGATGCCGCGCATGCCGGCGCCTTGCAGCAGCGTCGCGTCATCTTCCACGGGCGTACGCGCCGCGCGCTTCGTGATGCGCCGGACCTGGCGCGCGATGCCGAGCCGATCGTCGTGGCCGACCAGCGCGCCGGGGCGCCGGCATGCGCGTTTGCGGCGCGCCTTCGCGGCAGGCCGGTCGCGCGGCGTGCGGCGCGCGGTCTTGCTCTGCACGGCAGCGGCGGACCCGCGTTTGAGCGGGGGTTTGACTACGGTCGACATGAGCGGAAAGGCAATGCGAAGGTCACTGGCTCAGCACCCATTGCACGAGCCGATGCGCGTCGTCCGCGGACAGCGGGCCGCCGCGATCGATCGCCGACGGCATGGGCGTGTCGCCCCAATGCGCGCGGCCGCCGACGCGCAGTTTGCGTTCGAGTTCGGCGGCGGCGTGCGGATCGTCGCGGTAGCGCTCGGCGATCGCGTGGAACGACGGCCCGAGGAACGCCATGTCGCCCGTGTGGCAGAACATGCAGTGCTGCGCTTCGACCAGCTCGGTCGGCTCGGGCACGGCCGTCTGCGCGGCGGCCAGGCCGGCCGTCGCGGCGAACGCGCACAACGCTGCGCTACGCAGGAGTTTCATCTGGTGGTCCTTGCAGGAATCAGGAGATCACTTCGTCGAGCGGGCGGCGCGGTGAACGCGGCGCCTGCGGGCCGCGCCCGACGCGCAGCAGCAATTGCGGCTCGCCGTGCAGCCCCAGCACGTGGCACAGGTGCGCGCGCAAAGCGGGCGTCTCGATCGGCTGGTTCAGGTACGACGCCGTGTAGCCGGCGCGCGTCGCGACCAGCAGGATCCGCTCGAGCGCCTGTCCTGCGGCGAGCCACGCGTCGCGGTCGTCGCGCGCGGTCGCGATGCAGACGATCAACGGCGACGCGTCGACGAGCTGGTGATGCAGCGCGGCGAGGCCGTTGCCGATATCGAAGGTCCGCACGGCCATCGTGACGACCGGCGCGGCGAAGTCGAGCAAGGTCGGTACGCCCGCGGCGAAGGCCGGCATCCCGTCGGTATGCCGGCGCGGATCGATCCAGCTCGCCAGCTCGCGGCGAAAGCGCGGATCGGCGAACTGCTGACGATCGGCTTCGGCGACCAGCTCGGCCACTCGGGCGCGATTCGCGAGCGCATCGATGCACGCGACCTCGGCGCCTTCCGCGACGCCGGCCGCGATCAGCGCTTGCTGCAGGTCGTCGGGCACTGCGCTCGCTTCGAACGGCGCACGCGTCGTCACGCGCTCGGGGATCGCCTCGAACAGCGCGCCGAGCGCGGCGTCCGAATAGCCGTCGTCGCACACGCGCACGAGCGCCAGCAGATCGGGATCGACTTCCGACGGAAACGTCGTGATCGTGTGCGCGAGGCCGGCGTGGTCGAGCGCGACGCGTAGATTGAGCAGCGCCGCGCCGCAACTGATGATCAGCTCGCGGTCGAACGGATCGACCACCGGCAACGCACGCATGCGATCGGCGCACACCAAGATCGTCGCGCCGTTGACGACGAAGCGCCACGGCTGCGAGTTGTGGCTCGACGGGGCCAGCACCGCATAGGCCAGCAGCGCCTTCAGCTGGTCTTCGGGATGGGCGCTCGCGGCAAGGGGGGGAACGGATATCATTCGGTCATCTCCAACGCGTCGCTCGGGCGGCGTCACGCCACTTCATCGTGTCAGGAACGGGCGGGTGCCCGTTGACCCACGTCAAGCGCGCGTCACCGCGCCGTGCAGACCGGCTGCGCTGCGATTAGCGTTGCAACACGAAGCGCGCGAAAGCGATTCGCGCGAAGGAGAAAAGCATGCTTGCGATGATGTTCGACGGCACGACGCCCACGCTGCGCGAGGCGCGCGTGCCGGACCCGGTGCCTGCAGCCGGCCAGTTGCTGATTGACGTCCATGCGTGCGGCGTATGCCGGACCGATCTGCATGTGGTCGACGGTGAACTCGCGCATCCGAAGCGGCCGCTGATTCCCGGGCACGAGATCGTCGGCACGGTGCGCGCGCTGGGCGCGGGCGTCACGGGCTTCGCCGTCGGCGATCGCGTGGGCGTGCCCTGGCTCGGCGCGACGTGCGGACACTGCGTGTATTGCGCGTCCGGCCGCGAAAACCTGTGCGACAGCCCCGGCTTCACCGGCTATACGATCGACGGCGGCTATGCGGAACGCACCGTGGCCGACCATCGGTATTGCGTGCATCTGCCGCGGCGCTATTCCGACCTCGAAGCCGCGCCGCTGCTGTGCGCGGGGCTGATCGGCTACCGCACGCTGCGCATGGCCGGCAACGCCCAGCGCATCGGCATCTACGGCTTCGGGGCGGCCGCTCATCTGGTCGCGCAGGTCGCGTTTTTCGAAGGACGCAAGGTGTTCGCGTTGACGCGCCCCGGCGATGCCGCGGCGCAGCAGCTCGCGCTGTCGCTCGGCGCGGTGTGGGCCGGCGGCAGTGACGAAATGCCGCCCGAGCCGCTCGATGCCGCGCTGATCTTCGCGCCGGTCGGCGCGCTGGTGCCGGCAGCACTGCGCGCGGTGGACAAGGGCGGGATCGTCGTGTGCGGCGGCATTCACATGAGCGACATCCCCAGCTTTCCGTACGCGTGGCTGTGGGGCGAGCGCCGGATCGCGTCGGTGGCGAACCTCACGCGTGTGGATGCGGTGGAATTCATGCGGCTCGCCGACGCGATGCCGCTGCGCGTCGAGGCCGTGCGCTATGCATTGACCGATGCGAACCGCGCGCTCGACGATCTGCGCGCCGGCCGCGTGTCGGGCGCGGCCGTGCTCGGGATGGGCGGGTAAGCGGTTGAGTGGCCGAATGGGCCGAGTGGGCCGATTGGTTGAACGGCGCCGCGCGCGCCGTTTCGGTCCGCTCCGAGTGGTTCGGCGCCGTTGGGATCCTCGTGGATCCGTTTGGCGCCGCGCGCTCAGATTTGCCCGAGGCCCGCCGAATCGACGATCCGGATCTGCTTGCCTTGCGCGGCGACGAGCCCCTTGTGCTGGAACTTCGACAGCATGCGGCTGACGGTCTCGAGCTTCATCCCGAGATATTCGCCGATCTCGTCACGCGTCATCCGCAGCACGAATTCGGCGGCCGAGTAGCCGCGCGCCTTGAAGCGGGCCGACAGGTTCAGCAGGAACGCGGCCACGCGCTGTTCGGCGCTCATCGTGCCGAGCAGCAGCATCTGCGACGATTCGCGCACGATTTCGCCGCTCATCATTTGGTACAGGTGGTGCTGCATCGGCCGGACTTCGCGGCACATCTGCTCGAGCTGGCCGAACGGGATGATGCAGACCGTGCTGTCTTCGAGCGCGATCGCGTCGCCGTTGTGCTGCCCCGCGTGTAGGCCGTCGAGCCCCAGCGATTCGCCGACGATCTGGAAGCCGGTGATCTGCTCGTCGCCGTCGCGATGCATGACGATCGTCTTGAACGAACCGGTTCTCACCGCATAGATGCTGTTGAACGCATCGCCGGCGCGGAACAGCGTCTCGCCGCGCTTGACGTTGCGCGTCGTGCAGATCATCGCGTCGATGCGCGCGAATTCTTCGGTCGACAGATCGGCCGGCATGCAGACGGTGCGCAATGCGCACGACGAGCAGCGGGACGTGGCGCGCTTCGGCTGGTCGGCAGGCTCGACGCGGTGCAGCGGGATGAACGGGCGGGACGGCAGGTTCGTCGCAACATTCGCAATGGTTTGCATGATCGGCTCCAGTTGGGGGCAGCGTCGGCCCGCCATCGGGCGGACTCGCGCTGACCGTTGTACCGGCGGCCTTGGTTTCTGCCGCCTTCCTGTGGGGGATGCCCCGCTGACGCGTCCGGCGAGCCGGGAGACCGCTACGCCGGTCTCCTCGATGCCGCCCATGCTCGGCGAGGCACGTTCAGTGTTTTTGTTGGAATGGAGTATGGATGTTGCGCGACGTCAAGGAAATCAGCCGGAATTGAAGTTGCGGTAGGCAAGATGGAAGCCGTGTAGGGCGTTTCCTACACGCGCGCGGCGCGTTGCCGCGCGGGTCGCCGCCGCGGCCTCGGGAGCGGCGCCGTGGCGGAAGGCGCGCGCCGGCGCGGGCGGCCGGCGCCGCCTGTCAGAGTTCGTCGGGGTCGTCGAACAGCTTGTGGCGCATCGCGTAGCGCACGAGCGCCGTGTCGTTCGCCATCTGCATCTTCTCGAGGATCCGCATCTTGTAGGTGCTGACGGTCTTCACGCTGACGTTGAGCGCGTGCGCGATTTCAGAAATCGACTCGCCGGTCGTCACGCGCCGGAACACGTCGAATTCGCGGTCCGACAGGCGCTGGTGCGGCAGCAGATCGGTCGGCTCGTTCAGGCTCTGCGCGAACTGCTCGGCCATCGTCAGGCTCACGTAGACGCCGCCGGCCGCGATCTTGGTCAGCGCCGCGACCAGTTCGGCGCTCGCGCTTTCCTTCGTCATGTAGCCGGCCGCGCCCGCGCGGAACGCGCGCACCGCGTATTGCTGCTCCGCGTGCATCGTCAGCACCAAGATATGCAGCGCCGGCTTCTCGTCCTTGATCTGCTTGATGAGTTCGACGCCGTTGCGGCCGGGCATCGACAGGTCGAGCACGAGTACGTCCGCGTCGCGGTCGCGCACCAGCGCGATCGTCGACGCGCTGTCCCGCGCTTCGCCGACCACCTCGAAGTCGCTGGCGCTCTTCAGGATGTGCCGCAGGCCGTCCCTGACGAGGGCGTGGTCGTCGGCGATGAGTACCGTGATCATGTCGGCGCGTCCTCCTGCCGGATATCGTTTGCGGCCGGCGCCGCCGGCCGCGTTCGCGCCGTGCGTGGCTGCCGCCGCATTGACTGAGCGTCGGGCGCATCGCCCGGCTGCGAAGTGCCGATGTGGACAATCGCGCGCCGGTCATCCGACGTGAGACTCATAAACCGGCTACGTGATGCGGCCCCGGATCGCGGCCCGACAGGCGGCAACGCGGAAGCACGCGTGCCGCCGCCCGATACGGCAGCAGCGCGGCGGCGCGTGAATTGAAGATGGCGCGCCGCGAGAGTACGGGGCATGGCCGTCGCGGCACGTCGGGCGGGCCGGGCACCGGGCATAACCGGTCCGGCCCTGAAGGCGCGGGGATTCACTGTCATTGCCGTTCATCCTGACGGAGCGGGTCGTCGGCGGGCTGGCGGCGCGTGGCACGACACGCGGCACCGCCCGGAACTGCGATGTCGTCGGAATTATGCGCGTGACGGTGACGTTCGCCAATCGGGACCGACGGATACGGGCGCCGCCGTATCTGCTTGACCGGCGTCAATCGCGCGCCGCCGGCCGCGATCAGACTGGCTCCACGAATCCATCGAATCCGCATGACGGCAGGGAGGCACCATGTATCGAAGAATTTTCGCGGCGCTCGACGGCAGCCGCGGCTCGCGGCTCGCGCTCGACGAGGCGATTTCGCTCGCGCGCGAGTCGGGCGGCCTCGTCATCGCGATGTGCGTGGTGTCGGATGCGCCGCGGCTGACCGACGTCGACAGCGGCTATGTCGAGCAGCGCGACCCGGCCGGGCTGGATGCGGACAAGGCCGCGATCGCGGTCGCGGACGCCGAAACGGCGTTTCAGCTGTCCGGCGTGCGCGGCATCGCGCAAACGGTCGAAGCGAACGGCCAGGACATCTCGGATGTGTTGGCGCGCGCGGCCGCCGAATGCGATGCGGATCTGATCGTGATGGGCACGCACGGCCGTCGCGGCGTGCGTCGGGCGGTGCTCGGCAGCGTCGCGGAAGCATTGCTGCGCGACGCGGACCGGCCGGTGCTGGTGGTACGGGAAGGGCCGGGTGCGGGCGCCGGCATGCTGTGACGGCGACGCTTCGTCAAAGGAGAGACGGGCGGCCAGCAGACGGCCGCCCGGTAGACCCGCTCAGTGCGACAGCAGAACCGGCACCGTCATCGTCTCGAGGATCGTGCGCGTCGCGCCGCCGAGCACGCGCTCGTGCATGCGCGTATGGCTGTACAGGCCCATCACGAGCAGATCCGCATGCAGATCGGTCGCGCGGTTCAGCAGCGTCGCGCCGACGCCGACCGACGGTTCGCGCGGCGTCGTCGAGAACGACGCGCGCACGCCGTGCCGTTCGAGATAGGCGGCGACGTCCACGCCGGCGGGCGTCTCGTCGGTAGCGGGCTGCCCGTGGCTGACGGTCTCGACGTTGACGAAGCGCGCGCGGGTGAGCAGCGGCACGGCGTCGGCCACGGCGCGCGCGGCTTCGCGCCCGCCGTCCCAGCCGATCAGCACGTTCTCGCCGAGCGTGCGCACGTCGCCCGCGTAAGGCACGACGATCGCGGGGCGCCCGCTGCCCATCACCACATCCTCGACGAAATTACGCGCGACATAGGTCAGACGATCGTCCGGATCGACCTGGCCGAGGACCAGCAGATCGGCGTGGCGCGCATGCAGGATCGCGGCTTCGGTCGCGTTGCCGGTCGGCGCCTGCCATTCGACGCTGCGCCCGGCGCGTTCGGCGGCCGTCAGAAAGCGCTGCTCGGCTTCCTTGCGGCGCTCCTCGCACAGGCGCTCGTAGACGGCCAGCTTCAGCGGCTCGTCGGGCCGCCGCAGCGGCTCGAACAGATCCTGGCAGACGACGTAGAGCCCAATCAGATGCGCGTTCCAGCGTCCCGCGAGTTCGAGCGCGAGGTCGACGCGCGTCGCGCAGCGCGCGCTATCGTCGAGATGGACGAGCAGGGTCTTGTAGCTCATGACGGCTCCTTTTCGGTCGATGCGGTGGCGGTTTCGGCCGGGTGGTTCGACATGCAACCGGCCGGAATCATCAGAACCGGGGTTTTCGCGTGGCGCAGCACGCGCTCGGCGACGCTGCCCAGCACGAGCCGGCGAAAGCCGCGCCGGCCATGCGTGCCGAGCACGATCAGATCGGCGCCGATCTCGCCGGCGACCGTCACGATCCGCTGCGGGATATCGTCGCCCTCGGGCGCGACGTTCGAGATCTGCGGCGTGCCGGCCACGTTGCGCGCCTTCATGCGCCGCGCTGCGTCGTCGGTGACGCGCAGTCCTTCTTCACGGAACGCGTCGACCAGGATCGACGGATCGTAGCCGTAGGTGTCGTACGCGGGCACCAGGAAATCGACGACGTAGACCGGCGTCAGCCGCGCACCCGTTTGCGCCGCGAGATCCAGGGCGGCGTCGAGCGCGCGGGACGACGTGTCGCTGCCGTCGAGCGCAACCAGGATGTTCGAGTACATGGCGTTTTCCTTGAACGGAGATCGATGCAATCATCATCGGCGCATGCACGCCGGTCGCGCTGATCTGGATCAACCGTCGCGATTGCCGCGCAGCACGCGCACCGCCGCGCGCGCCGCGACCCACGCCTCGTTGGTCGGCTCGACCACGACCGTGACCGCGCTCGCCGCCGTCGACACCACCTGCGCATGGGCCGCATTCGCGCGCGTGTCCAGCTCGACGCCGAGCCAGCCGAGCGCCGCGCAGATCCGCTCGCGCAGCACCGCCGCGTGTTCGCCGATGCCGGCCGTGAAAACCAGCATGTCGAGCCCGCCGAGCAGCGCAGTGAGTGCGCCGACTTCGCGCACGATGCGGTGGACGTACAGCGCGAGCGCGTCGTGCGCCCGCGCGTCGCCGGCCGCCTCGCATGCGAGCAGCACGCGCGGATCGCCGGACGCGCCCGACACGCCCTTGAGCCCCGACTCGTGATAGAGCAGCTGACCGAGCGCGTCGCCGGACAACTGGCCGGCATCGAGCAGGTGCAGCACGACGCCGGGGTCGAGCGTGCCGCAGCGCGTGCTCATCATCAGCCCGTCGAGCGCGGAGAAGCCCATCGTCGTCGCGACGCTGCGGCAGTCGCGCATCGCGCACAGGCTCGCGCCGCTGCCGAGGTGCGCCGCAATGACGCGCCCGTGCGCCTGCGCGCCGAACGCTTCATCGAGCGCGACGGACAGATATTCGTACGACAGCCCATGGAATCCGTAGCGGCGCACGCCGCGGTCGAACCATTCGTGCGGCAACGGCAGCAGTTGCTCGGTGCGCGGCAGCGTGCGATGAAACGCCGTGTCGAATACGGCGACTTGCGGCACGTCGGGGAACGCATCGCGCAGCGCGTCGATCGCTTCGATGCTGTGCGGCTGATGCAGCGGCGCGAGCGGCGTCAGCGTGCGCAGCGCGTCCAGCACGTCGTTGTCGACGAGCACCGGCTCCGCGAAGCGCGCGCCGCCGTGCACGACGCGATGCGCGATTGCGGCGAGCGTGACGTGCGGCAAGCGTACGCGGATCCACATCGCGACCTGCGCCAGCACGGCGCGGTACGGGTCGCCGGCGCTGAGCGGCAGCGTGCCGTCCCGATTGGCGTCGAAGCGGATCGCGATGCCGTTGCCGGCCGCGACAGCCTCGCCGTCGTGCAGCGGCCGCCGCGCGGGATCGCCGTGCGGCGGATACGCGAAGAGCGCGAACTTCACGCTCGACGAACCGGCGTTGACGACGAGCAACGCAAGCGTGCGCATCGGCCGGCTCAGTGCGACATCAGGACCGGCACGGTCATCGACGCGAGCACCGTGCGCGTCGCGCCGCCCATCACGAGCTCGTGCCAGCGCGGATGGCCGTACGCGCCCATCACGAGCAGGTCGGAGCCCGTCTCGTACGCGCGCGACAGCAACGTGTCGCCGATCGCGCGGCCGTCGCCCGCATCGATGTCGAGCACGCTCACGTCGCGGGCATGGCGCGCGAGCATCAGCGCGGCATCGGCGGCCGGAATGCGCATGGCCGCCGCCGCCGAATTGCCGTCGACCACCGCGGCGACCGTCGTGCGCTTCGCATGAGCGAGAAACGGGATCGCGTCGTGCGCGGCGCGGACCGCTTCGCGGCTGCCGTCCCACGCGACGAACACGCGCTCGCCGATCGACGTGAAGGCGCCGGCATACGGCACGAACAGCACCGGGCGGCCGGCCGACAACACGAGGCTCTCCGGAAACTGGTTGTCGACGAAGCTCTCGGGATCGTTCGGGTCGCTCTGGCCGACGATCACGAGATCGGCCACGCGCGCGGCGCGCGGCACCGCGACGTTGGCGCGCGCGTCCGCCTCGACCCACGCGGCGTGCACCTTCGCGCGCGCGGTCTCGGCATGGAACAGCCGCTCCAGCGCGGCGCGGCGTTCGTCGCGCTGCGCGCGATGCTCGCGGAAGTAATCGGCGGACCCGGCCATCACGTAGAACGAATGCGGCTCGGCCGTGTAGACCGAGAACAGGCCCGTCAGATGGGCACCGAAGCGCCGCGCGACGCGCAGTGCGAACTCGAGGCGCGCATGCGCACGGACGCTCGTATCGAGGTGCACGACTATGCTCTTGTAGCTCATCGGAATCGCTCCATCGACGGGTGATCCGCCAGTGCAATCCAGTCTACGGAGCGGGCTTTCCGCGTGCTTGACTCAGATCAACGGGCGCTGCGCGGCTTGCCCGCACAGTTAGGCGGTCGCGCCGCCGAGGCCACGTACGGGCACCGGGCGCATGCCAACCGATTGACCGGACCGAACGAGGGAAGCCGATGAGCACCTACGCTTTGACGACACCGATTGACGTTTGCCGCGCGAGCTGCGATCTCGCGCTGCGGATGGCGGCGCTGAACCGCGACTGGCAGCACGAATGGCACGCACTGGCGGGCCGGGGCATCGAGCGCGACCGCGACGCGGTGCGCCGGTTGCAGCAGGCGCTCGCCGGCAGCGGCGAATGGACCGCGTTCGGCGAAGCGAGCCGGCAGGTGATGAGCGATTACGCGCTCGCGAGCGTCGCGCTGTGGCAGGACGCCAGCGAGCTGTCGATGCGTGCGCAGTTCGAGCATGCCGGCGTGTGGCGTACCTGGCTGCGCGAATACGGCGCGGGTGTGCTGTCGCGCAGTCAGACCGACTGGCTGCCTGACCTGGAGCGGCTCGCCGCCGTCAACGAAGCGAGCATGCCGTGGGCGGAATGGATGACGGCGCTCGAGCACGGGATCGAGGACGCGACCGACGGCGCACCGACTGCCGTACGCCGCCTGAAGGGCAAGGTCGACGCACCGGAGAACGGCCATGGGCGCTGAACGAGTCGCGTTCGTCACCGGCGGGACGGGTGGCCTCGGCACCGCCATCGCGCGGCGCCTGCACGATGCCGGCATCACCGTGGCCGTGTCGTACATGAACGGCGACGCTCAACTCGCGACGTGGATCGCACGCGAGCGCGAGGCGGGCCGCACGTTTCATGCGTTCGAGGTCGACGTGGCCGACTACGATTCGTGTCAGCACTGCGCGGCGCGCATGCTGGCGGAGTTCGGGCACGTCGACGTGCTGGTCAACAACGCGGGCATCACGCGCGACGCGACGTTCGTGAAGATGACCAAGACCATGTGGGATGCGGTGCTGCGCACCAATCTCGACAGCATGTTCAACATGACCAAGCCGTTCGTGCCCGGCATGATCGCGGCCGGCTTCGGGCGGATCGTGAACATCGGCTCGGTGAACGGCTCGCGCGGCGCGTTCGGGCAGGCCAACTATGCGGCCGCGAAGGCCGGCATTCACGGCTTCACGAAGGCGCTGGCGCTCGAGCTGGCCCGCCACGGGATCACGGTCAACACGGTCGCGCCCGGCTATCTGGCGACCGCGATGCTCGAGTCGGTGCCGAAGGAAGTGCTCGACTCCAAGATCCTGCCGCAGATTCCGGTCGGCCGGCTCGGCCACCCGGACGAGATCGCCGAGCTCATTGCGTTTCTGTGCTCCGACGCCGGCGCTTTCTCGACCGGCGCGGAATTCGACGTCAACGGCGGGATGCACATGCATTGACGTGTGCCTGCGTCCGCGGACGCAGGCTTTCCTCATCCGGCGATGCGCGTGCGCCGCGTTGAAGGTCCGGCGCGATACGCGCTCCACTGCACGCGTCTTGCGACCGGCAGGCCGGTTTCCCGGAGCAAATCTGATGAATGCACCCGCGATGCGCGCGCCGCTCGCGCAGGAAGCGATACGGCTGCCGCAGCCGAACGAACCGGCGCCGTGTGCGCTCGCCACTGCGCCGGCCGATGCGACGCCGGCCGAACAATGGAATCGCGCGGCGCACGCGAACGTGGCCGCGCTGACGCTCGGCCTGTCTCCGGTGTCGATGGCGCTCGCGATGCTCGACTGGGGCGCGCATCTCGCGGTCGCGCCCGGCAAGTGCTTCGAGCTTGCGGCACAGGCGTGGCAGGCGGCCGTCGCGCCGTCGTCGCAGGTGCGCGACGCCGCTGCGGCCGACCCCGGCGGCCTGGCCGTGCACGCGGGCGACGCCGATCCGCGGTTCGCCGCGCCCGCGTGGGACGCCTGGCCGTTTCACGTCTATCGCGACAATTTCCTGGCGATTCAGCGCTGGTGGCGCGACGCGACCAGCGGCGTGCCGGGCGTCGAGCGCCATCACGAGGAGCTGGTCGGGTTCGCCGCGCGGCAGTGGCTCGATGCGTGCTCGCCCGGTAACTTTCTCGCGACCAATCCGGTCGTGCTCGACACTACGATGCGCAGCGGCGGGGCGAATCTGGCGACTGGTCTGCGGCACTGGGCCGACGACGCGCGCGCGTTGTTCGAGCACACCGGCGAGCAGCGCGCGCACGATGCGCGTCCCTATCTGCCGGGCCGCGACGTCGCGGTCACGCCGGGCCGCGTCGTGTGGCGCAACGCGTTGTGCGAGCTGCTGCAATACGACCCGACGACCACCGACGTCGCACGCGAGCCGATCCTGATCGTGCCGTCGTGGATCATGAAGTACTACATCCTCGACCTGCAGCCGCACAATTCGCTGATCCGCTTCCTGGTCGATTCCGGCTACACGGTGTTCGCCGTGTCGTGGCACAACCCTGGCGCCGAAGCGCGCGGGCTCGGGCTCGACGATTATCTGCGCGACGGCTGCATGGCCGCGCTCGACGCCGCGCGGTCGATCTGCGGCGAGGCCGTGCATGCGGTCGGCTATTGCCTCGGCGGCACGCTGCTCGCGATCGCCGCGGCCGCGCTCGCGCGTGACGGCCGGCAGCACGAAGCGTTGCGCTCGGTGTCGTTGCTGGCCGCGCAGACCGATTTCAGCGAACCCGGCGAGCTGGGCCTGTTCATCGACGCGAGCGAGCTCTCCGCGCTCGATGCGCTGATGTGGCGGCAGGGCTATCTGGACGGCGCGCAGATGGCCGCGACGTTCCAGTTGCTGAATGCGCGAGACCTGATCTGGTCGCGCATGATGAGCGAATACCTGCTCGGCACGCGCACCAAGCCGAACGACCTGATGTCGTGGAACGCCGACACCACGCGCATGCCGTACCGGATGCATACCGAATACCTGACGCGGCTCTTTCTCGACAACGATCTCGCGGCCGGCCGCTACTGCGTCGACGGGCGGCCGGTCGCGCTGTCGGATCTCGACGTGCCGACGTTCGTGGTCGGCACCGAACGCGATCACGTGTCGCCGTGGCGTTCCGTGTACAAGCTCCATCTGATGACGCACCACGCGCTGACGTTCGTGCTGACGTCGGGCGGCCACAACGCCGGCATCGTGTCCGAACCGGGCCATCCCGGCCGCCACTACCGCTGCGCGACGCGCGAGCACGGCGCGCCTTACCGCAGCGGGCACGACTTCGTGCGCGACACGCCGCCCGTAGAAGGTTCGTGGTGGACCTGCTGGAGCGGCTGGTTGCGCACGCATTCGTCGGGCGACGTGCCGGCCCGCGTGCCGGCCGCCGGCTTCGCGGCGGCGCCTGGCGCATACGTGCTAGAAACCTGATTTCCATGGAGGAACACCGATGAAAGCACTCGTCTATCACGGCCCTGGGCGCATGGCGCTCGAACAACGTCCGAAACCCGAGCTGCAGTCGCCGACCGATGCGATCGTCCGCGTGACGCGCACGACGATCTGCGGCACCGACCTGCACATCCTGAAAGGCGACGTGCCGACCTGCGAACCGGGGCGCGTGCTCGGCCACGAAGGGGTGGGGGTCGTCGAGCAGGTTGGCGCTGCGGTCGATGCGCTGAAGCCGGGCGACCGCGTGCTGATTTCCTGCATTTCGTCGTGCGGCCGCTGCGAATACTGCCGGCGCGGCCTGTATTCGCACTGCACCACCGGGGGCTGGATTCTCGGCAACCGGATCGACGGCACGCAGGCCGAGTACGTGCGCATTCCGCATGCGCAGACGAGCCTCTATCCGATCCCGGCCGGCGCCGACGAGGACGCGCTCGTGATGCTGTCCGACATCCTGCCGACCGGCTTCGAGTGCGGCGTGCTGAACGGCAAGGTGCAGCCGGGCTGCTCGGTGGCGATCGTGGGCGCCGGGCCGATCGGGCTTGCCGCGCTGCTGACGGCGCAGTTCTATTCGCCGGGGCAGATCATCATGATCGACCCGGACAGCAACCGGCTCGACATCGCGCGGCGCTTCGGTGCGACGGACTGCGTCGACGGCCGCAGCGGCGACGCGGCGGCGGACGTGATGAAGCTGACCGACGGCATCGGCGTGGATTGCGCGATCGAGGCGGTCGGCATTCCGGCGACGTTCGAGCTGTGCACGTCGATCGTGGCGCCGGGCGGCGTCGTGGCGAACGTGGGCGTGCATGGCGTCAAGGCCGATCTGCATCTGGAGAAGCTGTGGGATCGCAACATCGCGATCACGACGCGGCTCGTTGATACGGTCAGCACGCCGATGCTGCTGAAAACGGTGCGGGCGGGGCGCCTCGATCCGGCGCAACTCATTACGCACCGGTTCGCGCTCGATGATGTCGAGGGCGCTTATGACACGTTCGGGCGCGCGGCGCAAACGCATGCGTTGAAGGTGATTATTGAGGTTAGTTGAGGACGGGGCTGGGTGCGATACGAGCCGGTGCTTGCGCCGGGTCGTAGGGCGCATGCGGAAAGCGCTTGGACTGGATTAAACGAGCAGTGGCGGGTTGGCTGACTCCGTTCGGCCAGGAGCGGGCGTTGCGTCGCGCTGAAACGAGACGTTCGTGTGTCCGCTTCACCAGTGAAAGTCACTCTTCCCGGGTACGCCCGCTGCGTACCATCGACGCGAGCAACGAGAAACGACATAATTGGTCGAAATTGACGACATACGGCTAGCCCATGGTCACACAAAACACCGGGAATTCGTCCCGGGACGGTGCGTGGTCGACTTTCTTCGAGCATTTTGAAAGCTTCGACCGGCAGCGAAAAAATCAAAAGTACATCGGATTGAACGATTACAGCCTTCTTGGCTCCGTGCTGCGCTTTAGCGACGAAGTACGCTTGCATTCGCGCTTCCTGTTCTCGATGCTCAATCCAGCTGGACAGCATTTCCGAAATAGCGCCTTCGGCGAAGCGTTTATGTTGGCACTTGGATACCCAGATTGGCTGGACTGGTCCAAGGTACGCGTCTTTCGCGAGTACAACTACGTCGACATCTACCTCACTGACGGAAAGCGTCATGTACTCGTCGAAAACAAGCTCAACGCGAACGACCAACATGGTCAAGTTCGCCGATATATCGACTGGGTCAGGGCAGTAAATGACGAGCGCGAGATGCCGACGGAGTCCGACGACATCTTGTTTGTATACCTTTCCAACGGACGGGCGGCTCCGACGCGGACAAGTCTGCACCCGTACAAGATATGCGCGTCGCCCTCCGGGTTATACGTTGTGGACGAAGGGCAGCGGAAGCTCGCTCGCTTCGTGAATGCTCATTATCGCCATCACGTCTTGTCGTGGATTTCGACGTGCCTCGATGTGGTCCGTGACATCACGAACTTGCACAACGCATTCACGGAGTATCGTCTCGTCGTTGAACGAGTTACAAAAACATATAAGAGTCGCGTCATGAGCCTCGAAGCTTTTTTGCTGGAAGACTCTCAGGAGTTGGACAGCCGTTCGCGTATCCGCCACGCGCTTGAGATCGCCAAGAAGATTCCCTTGATCAAGGCAAACTGGCTAGCAAGTATGTTCGAGGAAGGCTTGATCAACTTGCTGGGCGAAGACATAGACAAGGGGCTCCTGGCCCCGATTACCGCTGGTGATGGTAAGGAGCTTGAGCGTTTCCAATTTGCGCGGCAGCATGCCGATCTATTCTTTGCTGAAAAAATCGGCAGAGACGTCAAGGACAAGGGCAGGTTTTGGCGCATCTTAGCGGGACCATTGTCAAACTCAGTCGCGCTAGCTGTGCTGTTTGGCGCCAGGAATCTGCATATTGGTGTTCTGCCCGTTCGAGTTAGCGGTGTAGGTGTCGTTGAACTCGATAAGTCGCAAGGCATCAACGAGTTCAAGCTAGTCCTCGCCAATCAGGTTTTCGAATTCAGACGGCACGCACCGATAAACAAGGTTCTTCCAGGCTTGGTCTCTTGGGCAGTCCCTCTCGAGGACGAGATCGAGAATCTGGCCAGGTTTCCGGGAAGCCGGCAGGAGACCGTCACCAAAGGACTTTTGGAACATATACTCCATGGGAGTGCTTCACTCGCGCGACAACCGAAGATGGAACATGAAGGTCTTTCTTGACGACCTGCGTCCGACACCGGTTGGATGGGTGAGGGCTTACTGGCCAGCCGACGTTATTCGCTTGCTGGAGACAGGCGCGGTCGAAGAACTGAGTCTCGATCATGATCTCGGCGACGACGAGCGAGGGACAGGTTACGACGTCATTTTGTGGATCGAAGAGGCAGTGGCGCTTCGGGGTTTTAGGCCGCCTCGCATTCTCGTTCATTCTGCGAACGCGGCAGCAGCAGTGAGAATGAATGCCGGAATCCGCGCCATAGAGGCGCTTGTGAAGGTGCCCCCCGAAAGCCGTCATTGACGAGAGAATTGGTCCAACGGCAGCAACGGGTCGATCACCGCCAACGGCGACGAACAGTCGTATTGTCCGAGACTTAACCTGACGTTGACTGACCGGTCAGGTCTCGGCCTATACGCGTCATGCGTATGCGGCGCTTCACCGGCGCCGCTAAGCGTCAGGACGAGCGCGCAGCGGGCTGCTGCGTGCCATCGGCCGGCGCGGCTGCGGTTCCGCCTTCGTCGCGCCCGCCCATCTCATCCCCCTCATTCAAATCGACACACTGCTCATAAACCGGCACCTCACAAGTCCAGTGCAGCGTATCAGCGATGCGCCGACGCAGCGCATCCGCGGCAGCCGGCTCCCCATGTGTGACGAAGGTTCGCACCGGCGCACCCTGCATCGTGCCGAGCCATTTGAGCACGTCCTCGTAATCGCCATGAGCCGACAGCGTCGTGATCGATTCGATCTGCGCACGCACGCGCACGTATTCGCCGTGAATCTTCACCGTCGGCTCGTGCGCGGCCAGCGCCGCGCCGCGCGTGCCGGCGGCCTGATAGCCGACCAGCGCGATCGTGTTGCGCGGATCGGGCGCATAGCGGGCGAGGTGATGGAGCACGCGTCCGCCGGTCGCCATGCCGCTGCCGGCGATGATGACCATCGGCCCGTGGTGATCGGAGATCGCCTTTGACTGGTCGACGGAGCGGATCATCGTCGCCGCGTGGCCGAGCGCGTTCGCTTCCGAAACGGTCAGCCGGTGTTCGAGGATATGGTGGCGATAGATCTCCGTCACGTCGGTGGCCATCGGGCTGTCGAGGAACACCGGCACGCGCGCCATGCGGCCGGACGCCTTTAGCCGCGCGATGTAGTGCAGGATTTCCTGCGCGCGGCCGACGGTGAAGCAGGGCATCACGACCACCCCGCCGCGCCCGAAGGTCTTGTCGAACATCGCGGCGAGTTCGATCTCCGGGTCCGACGCCGGGTGCAGCCGGTCGCCGTACGTGGATTCGACCACCAGATAGTCGGCATGCGCGGGCGCCCGTGGCGGCTGCATGATCGGATCGTTGTAGCGGCCGAGGTCGCCCGAGAACGCGAGCACCTTGTGATCCCAGTGCATCACGACGCTCGCCGCGCCGAGGATGTGCCCGGCCGGCAGCAGCCGGAACGACACGCCGCCGCCGAGCGACGTGCATTCGTCGAACGCCACCGGCTTCAGCAGGTGCAGCGCGCGCTGCGCATCGTCGAGCGTATAGAGCGGCTGCGCCGGATGGTGCTTGGAATAGCCGTGGCGGTTCGCGAAGTCGGCTTCTTCCTCCTGCAGCCGCGCGCTGTCGCGCAGCATGATGTCGCACAGTTCGGCCGTGGCCGCCGTGCAGTACACGGGCCCGCGAAATCCTTCACGTGCAAGCACCGGAAGATAGCCGGTGTGATCGATGTGCGCATGCGTGAGCACGACGGCGTCGAGCGTGTCGGCCGCGAACGGCAGCGTCCGCCAGTTGCGCAGTCGCAGGTTCTTGGTGCCCTGGAACAGGCCGCAATCGACCAGGATGCGCCGGCTGCCGTGCTCGACCAGGTATTTCGAGCCGGTCACGGTTTCGGTCGCGCCGAGAAAAGTCAGTTTCATGAGATAGCCTCGCCGGGAATCGACGGATCGGTAAGGCGATTACAGCGCGAACGCGCGGGCGCCGCTTGACCGAAGTCAGCAATTGCAGGATTCCATGCCCCGCCGGCCGTACCGCCGGCGCCGCCCAATGAGGCTGCTCGCGCGGTTTGACTACGATCAATCGTCAGTCGCGTCGGCCCGCGCATGGCGGTCCGGCGCGCGGACGCGGTGTCATGATTCGATGATCCGCGCCTGCCGTGCGCGCGCTGCGCATCGGCATCGCGAGTCTCTCGGGATCGATCCATCATGACGCTGATCGCCAATCTGGACGGCGCCGCGCACCTGTACCGGTTGTGCTTCGTTCGTTCGCCATGGGCGTGGTTCACGTGCCTGCCGCTCAATCAGCAATGCGGCGAGAACTGGGCCGACGTGCCGTATCAGAACGCGGCGAAACCGCCGTACAGCGATTCGCGCGCGCAATTGCTGCGGGTCGCGTTCGACGCGCCCGGGCTGTTGTCACCCGAAGCCGGGCGCCACGGCCACGCGTGGAGCGTCCAGCAGATCAACCGCGGCGCGGCGCCGTGGCTGCGCAGCGAGGATTTCGTCGATGCGACCACGCTCACGGTACCGGCCGGCGCGACGCTCGCCGCATTCGTCGAAACGATCGACGCGGCCGGCGGCACCGTGTACGCGCCGCTCGGCTGGGCCGAACTGCCGCGCTGGGAACGGCCCGACATCATCGCCTGAGCGCATCGCACCGTCGAGCAGCCGGCCCGCCCGCGCCATGTCCGTCAACCAGCTTCGCCCCAGCCGCCGCCGAGCGCGACGTAGAACGCGACCGTATCCTGCAGGCGTTGCGCGAGCGCCTGAAGCCACGCGATGCGGGCCTGGTGATATTGCACGTCGGCGACCAGCAACGGCACGTAGCCGGTGATCCCCGCGTCGTAGCCGGCCTGCGCGAGCCGCAGCGCATCGCGGGCGGCGGCCATCGCGCGAGCCTGCGCATCGAGCGCCGCGGCGTCGTTCGCGAGCGCGCGCAGCGCGTCGGCCACCTGGGAGAACGCGGCCAGCACGACCTGCCGGTAGGACGCGTCGGCCTCGTCGTAGGCATCCTGGGCGGCGTGCCGCTGGTTCAGCAGCGTGCCGCCGTGAAACAGCGGTGCGGTGACGCCGGCACCGACGCTCCAAGCACGGCCGGCCGGCGAGAACAGATTGGCCGCGACGCCGCTGTCGAAGCCGCCCGACGCGGACAGCGTCAGGTTCGGGTAGAGCGCGGCGGTGGCGACGCCCACCTGGGCGCTCGCCACGTGCAGTTCGGCTTCCGCCTGCTGGATGTCCGGACGGCGGCGCACCAGCGACGACGGCGCGGTATCGGGCAGGCTCGCCGGCAGTTCGATCGCGGCGAGCGACAGCTCCGGCGTCCGCCAGTCGGCCGGATATCGGCCGGCCAGCAGCGCCAGCAGATCGTCGGCTTGCGCGCGCTTCTGGTCGAGCGCCGGCAAGGTTGCCTGCAGCGTCGCCCGCTGCGACTCGAGCGTCAGCACCGCGACGTAGGCCGCCGCGCCGGCCGTCACCTGCGCGCGCGTCAGGCGAATCTGCTCGTCGACGAGACCGATCGTCTCGCGCGTGGCGGCGGCTTCGTCGCGATACGCGGCGCGCGCGATCATCGTGTTGACGACGTTGGCGCTCAGCATCAGATACGCGCCGGCCAGCGCGTGGCGCTGCGCGTCGACGCCGGCGGCCAGCGCCTCCACCTGGCGCCGTTCGCCGCCCCAAAGGTCGAGGGTGTAGCTGACGGTCGCCGACAGCGTAAACAGGTTGAAGATCGACGCCGGCAGCGCCGGGCCGCGCGACGGCGTCGCGCGCTCGCGCGCCGCGCCGGCCTGCGCGTCGATCTGCGGGAAGAACACGCCCTGGCCGGCGCGCAACGCGTGCTCGCTGCGCCGCAGCGTCGCTTCGGCGAGCGCGAGCGTCGGGCTGCCGGTCAGCGCGGCGTCGACGCTCGCGTCGATCGCGCGGCTGCCGAAGCGCGTCCACCAGTCGCGCGTGAGCGGCGCGTCGGGCGACAACGCTTGCGTGCGGCCGTCGCCGGTCCACGGGCCGGACGCCGCGTGCGGATCGTCGGGCGCGATGAAGCGCTCGACGCGCGGCGCGGGCGGTGGCACGAAGTTCGGCCCGACCGTGCAGCCGCCCGCGAGCAGCGCGGCGAGCAGCCCGGCGGCCAAGCGCGCAGCGGTTCGGCGCCGCGACGTACGGCCGCCGCACGCGCGGTCATTTGC
Organism: Burkholderia sp. B10; assembly: GCF_004368385.1. Classification (NCBI taxonomy): domain Bacteria; kingdom Pseudomonadati; phylum Pseudomonadota; class Betaproteobacteria; order Burkholderiales; family Burkholderiaceae; genus Burkholderia; species Burkholderia sp. B10. The sequence continues at coordinate 54,701 of NZ_PQMX01000033.1, forward strand.
CGGCGACGTACACATCGACGATCTGCCCGGGGAACAGCCGCACGTTGCGGTTCGGCACGATACGGAAAATCAGCGGCAGCACGCGCACGTCGACGCGCTCGGTGCGCTGGTCAGACAATTCGATCTTCGGCGTCACGTACGGCTGCACGCGCACGAACTGCAGATCGGCCTCGACCGACGTGCCGCGCACGAACATGTGCGCCTTCATCGCATGCATGTCGGGCAGTTGCGGGATCAGGATCTCGTCGATGTAGCAGCGCACCTGCAGCCGGTCGACCGGCGCGCCGAGCACCGCGACCGGCGCGCTGGCCCGCGTGTAGGTGTCGTAGATCCCCTGCGGGCTCAGGTACGAGCCGAGCGCCGCGTTCATCGCCAGCACGGTGCCGTCCGCCGGCGCGCGCAGCGTGTAGCGGGCCAGCAGCGCGGCGGCCGCATCGGCCGCGCGCCGCAGCGCGACGACCTGCGCACGCTGGTTGCGCAGGTCGTAGCTCCATGCGCCGGCCTTGGTCAGACGATACTGGCGCGTCACGACGTCCAGGTTGGCGGCCGCGACGCGCACCGCGTTCGCGGCCGTGTCGAGCGCGTCGCGGCTCACTGCTTTCGGATCGATGTCGTACGCGCTCCGCTGCTTGTCGTACTGATCCTGCGCGAGCTTCAGGCTCGCCTGAGCGGCCCGGGTCTGCGCACCGGCCACGTCGAGCACCTCGCGGCGCGGCTGCGCGTTCAACTCGTCGAGCAGCGCAGCCGCCGCATCGGCCTGCGCGGCGAGCTGCGCGGCGCTCGCGCGCTGCACGGCGTCGTCGATCGTCAGCAGCACGTCGCCGGCCTTCACCGGATCGCCGTCGTGCACGTAGATGCGCGTCACCGCTCCCGACACGTCCGGATAGACGTTCACGTTCGCGCCGGCCGGCTGCTCGCTTTCGACGATGCCGTTCGCATAGACGCCGCGCGCGTACGGATTGGCGGCCGGCTTGAACACCGGCGGCTGCGGTGGCTCCTGGCGGCCGTAGAGCCACGCGGCGACGACGCTCGCCAGGAAGCCGAGCACGGCCGCGACGAACACGAGCCGGCGCTTCATCGCACGCCTCCGCGCTCGATGCCGGTCAGCTTGCCGTCTTCCATGCGCAGGATGCGATCCGCGTATTCGAAGATCCGCGCGTCGTGCGTGACGATCACGATGCAGCGCGTGTCGTTCAGCACCTCGTGCTTGACGAACTCCATGATCATGCGGCCGGTGTCGCCGTCGAGCGATGCGGTCGGCTCGTCGAGGATCAGCAGGTCGGGCTGGCTGACAATCGCGCGCGCGATCGCCACGCGCTGCTGCTCGCCGCCGGACAGCTTGACAGGCGGCAGCTGCGCGCGATTGGCGAGACCGACCACGCCCAGATAAGTGTGCGCGGCCTGGATCGCGTCGTCCCACGGCTGGCGCTTCAGGATCAACGGAATCGCGACGTTCTCGGCGGTGGTAAGCCGCGGGAACAGGTGATAGTCCTGGAACACGAAGCCGATCCGGTTGAGCCGGAACTCGGCGATCGCGTCGTTCGGCTGCGCCCACAGGTCGACGCCGTCGATCGACACCGAGCCGCCGTCCGGCCGCAGGATGCCGGAGATCACGCTGAGCAGCGTGGTCTTGCCGCTGCCGGATGGTCCGACGATCAGCAGCATCTCGCCGAAGTGCGCCTGCATCGACACGTCGCGCAGCGCTTGCGTGCGCGCTTCGCCTTCGCCGAACCATTTGTCGACGCCGCGCGCGTCGATCGCGATGCCGGCCATCGTCAGCCCCGGAAGATGTCGAAGGGCTCGATGCGCAGCACGCGCCGCACGCCGAGATAGCTCGAGATCGCCGCGATCACGACGACCATCCCGAACGCGAGCGACAGGTTGCCGTACGTGATGAGCGCCGCGTAGTCGGGGATGCGCAGCTTGGCGAGCGAGATCATCAGCACGCACAGCCCGACGCCGATGCCGTAGCCGGTCAGCGCGGTGAATGTCGCCTGGAACAGGATCATCGCGACCAGCTCGCGGCTCTTCGCGCCGATCGCCTTCAGCGCGCCGAACTTGTCGAGGTTCTCGACGATGAACGCGTAGAAGGTCTGCCCGGAAATCGACAGGCCGATGATGAAGCTGATGATCGTCATCAGCATGATGTTGGTGCCGAGCCCGGTTTCGTACTTGTAGAAGCGCGAGATCTGCGCGATGAACTCGTCGCGCGTGTATGCGCGGTAGCCGAGCGACTTCACGACGGCCTGGATGTGCGCGATGTCCGCATCGGACTTCGGCTCGACGAGGATGTACGAGGTCGTGAAGCGCGGCGACGGGATGTAGCGGATCGCGCGTGCGTAGGTGGTGTAGAGCGTCGGCGTGCCGAACAGGCCGCTCGCGGCGACCTTCGCGATGCCGACGATCACGCCGCGATGATCGTTCAGCTCGAAGTCGGTGCCGATGGTCGGGTTCTCCAGCTTCGCGAACTCCGGGTCCTGGATCGCGATGAAGCCGTTTTCCGCGTAGATGTCTTCGATGCGGCCCTGGAGCATCGTGGGCCGGCCGAGCAGGCTCGCGTCGTCGAGGCCGACCACCGTGACCGCCTGATACGCGCCCGAGCGCAGCTTCACCAGCGCGCCGCCGGAGTAGAGCGGCACCGCGTACTTGACGCCGTCGATGCTGCGCACGGCGTCGAGCACGTAGCCGGGCATGCCGATGCTGTTCGCGATCGTCTTGACGGCCGGGTCCATCACCCAGACCTTCGCGCCGATGTTGATCACCGACGCCGACGACTTGTTGAGAATGCCGGCGAACAGCGACGTCATCTCGATCATCAGCAGCACCGAGAACGTGATGCCGACGATCAGCGCGGTGAACTTCGCGCCGTCGTTGACGAGCAGCTTGAACGCGAGGCGCAGGATGCCGTTCATGGTGCCGGTGCGAAGCGCGCGGCCGTCCGGCTAGCGCTCGCTCGACGCCGGGCCCAGCTGGGCGACGAAGCCGACGATGCCCGACACCAGCGCGACGATCGCATACGGCGCGACCTGCTCGTCGATCAGCATCGCATGGACGACGCCGAGCAGCGATGCGAGCGCGATGAACACGCAGGACGTCGCCAGCGTGCTTCGATATTGCAGTCGAATCATGACGTTCTCCGGTTGAGCGGCGGCCGATGGCACGGCGGGGCCGCAGGCGATGGCGCCGCTGGTTGCGGCACATGGCGTCATGATCGCGTGCGGCGTCGCGTCGCAGTTGATCTGTGTCAACGGACCCGGGGGCGCCGCGCGCCGGACCGCTCAGGCCATCTGGCCGATCGTCTTGCGAAAGCGCGTCAGCGACAGCAGGAACAGCGCGCAGCCGATCGCGAACAGCGCCGCAAACTGCATCCACACCGCGTCGAGGCCGGCGCCGCGATAGAGGATGCGCTGCGCCAGCTCGACGAAATGGGTCGTCGGCGCGGCGAGCATGATGTCCTGCACCGCGAGCGGCATGCTCTCGCGCGGCGTGAGCCCGCCCGACAGCAGTTGCAGCGGCAGCAGCACCAGCACGAGCAGCATGCCGAACTGCGGCATGCTGCGCACTAGCGTCGCGAGAAAGATTCCCATCGACGTCGTCGCGAACAGGTGCAGCGCCATGCCGGCCACGAACAGCGGCACGGAGCCGGGAATCGGCACGTGCAGCGCGCCCTGCACGACGAAGCTCAGCGACGCGACCGCCGCCGCTGCGACCACGAGCCCCATCGACCACACCTTCGCGAGCATGATTTCCGCGGCGGTCACCGGCATCACGAGCAGGTGCTCGATCGTGCCGTGCTCGCGTTCGCGGATCAGCGCGGCGCCGGTGAGGATCATCGACAGCATCGTGACGTTGTTGATCAGCTCCATCAGCGCGCCGAACCACACTTCGTCGAGGTTCGGGTTGAAGCGCATGCGCATCGCGAGATCGACCGGCGGCAGCGGCGAGCCGCGATAGCGCTGCACGAACGAGTCGATCTCGCCCGACACGATCTGCTGGACGTAGCCGCCGCCGGTGAAGGCCTGCGTCATGCGCGTCGCATCGACGTTGAGCTGGACCGTCGCATGGCGGCCGGCCAGCACGTCGCGCTGGAAGTCGGGCGGGATGTCGAGCGAGAACGTGTAGTCGCCGTTGTCGAGGCCGCGATCGGCTGCGGCCGCGCCGACGATCGGCGGCGGCGCGAACTGCGGCGGGAAGAACGCCGCCGCGATGCGCGCGGACAGCGGCGACGCATCCTCGTCGACGATCGCGATCGGCACCTTGTGCAGCGTTTCGGGGCGGGCGGTGGCGGCGACGTAGATCGACGCGCTGAACGTGTAGACGATCAACGCGAGCAGGATCGGGTCGCGCGCGAGGCTCCAGAGTTCCTTCACTCCGAGCCGGAAGATGGCGTTCAGGCGTGACATGATCAGCGCTCCTGTTTGCGCAGCAGCATGCCGGTCATCACGAGGATGACGGGCACGGCCACGAGCATCGGCCAGAACTGCGACGACAGGTCGGACAGCCCGAGCGCCTTGTTGTACACGCCGCGGCTGATCGCGAGCATGTAGGTGGCCGGATAGATCGTGCCGATCCACTTGCCGCTGCCTTCCAGCGACGACAGCGGCGTGAGCAGCCCCGAGAACTGCACGACCGGTATCAGCGTACCGACGATCGTCATGAAGATCGCGGCGATCTGGCTGCGCGTGAAGGTCGACGCGAACAGGCCGATGCCGGTCGCCACCACGTTGAAGATCAGCACCGCGGCCGCCAGCGTCGCGAAACTGCCCTTGATCCGCACGCCGAACACGAGGTCGGCGAGCACCACCATCAGCAGGAAGTTAAGCATCGCCAGCATCACGTACGGCACCTGCTTGCCGATCAGGAATTCGGCGCGCGTGACGGGCGTCACGTACAGGTTCACGATCGACCCGAGCTCGCGTTCTCGCACCACGGCGAGCGCGGTGAGCATCGCGGGCAACATCAACAGCAGCATCGGCATGATCGCCGGAATCATGGCGGGCAAGCTCTTCACGTCGGGGTTGTAGCGATAGCGGACCGCGATGTCGACGGCCGGCGCGAGCGCCACGCCGAGACGGCGCTTCGCCTGGTCGCGCAGCCAGTTCTCGTGCATGCCGGCCACGTAGCCGCGGATCGTCTCGGCGCGCATCGGCATCGCGCCGTCGACCCACGCGCCGATCTCGACGTGCCGTCCGCGCGCGACGTCGCGCGCGAAGTCGGGCGGAATCTCGATCGCGAGCGACAGCTTGCCGTTGCGCATGCGGCGCTCGATGTCGCGATCGTCCGCGAGCGGCGCGCGCGGCACGAAGTAGCGCGAGCCGGCGAGGTTCTGCGCGTAGTCCTGGCTCAGGATCGACTGGTCGCGGTCGAGCACCGCGAACGTCAGGTTGTCGACGTCGAGGCTGATGCCGATGCTGATCACGCACATCAGCACGAGCGAGCCGAACAGCGCGAGCGTCGCCCGCAGCGGGTCGCGGCGCAGCTCCAGCACCTCGCGCCACAGGTAGCTGCCGGCGCGCGCGGCGCTGAACCATGCGGTCCGCGCCGCGCCGCGGGCGGCCGCGGGCGTGGCCGACGGGGCAGTGGCGAGCCAGCCGGCGTCGGACGACGCATCGGCCGCTGCGGCCGCATCGCTCGGGCTGTCCTCACGCTGCGCATCGGTGAGATAGCCGATGAACGCATCCTCGAGCGATGCCGCGCCGCGCATGCGCACCAGTTCCGCCGGCGCGGCGCTCGCGAGCACGCGGCCCGCATGCATCAGCGAGATGCGGTCGCAGCGCGCGGCCTCGTTCATGAAGTGCGTCGAGATGAAGATCGTGACGCGATCGCGGCGCGCCAGCTCGATCATCAGCCGCCAGAAGTCGTCGCGCGCGACCGGGTCGACGCCCGAGGTCGGCTCGTCGAGGATCAGCAGCTCCGGCTTGTGCACCATCGCGACCGCGAGCGACAGCCGCTGCCGCATCCCGAGCGGCAGGCGCTCCGGCAGCACGTCGAGCACGCCGGCGAGCCCGAAGCGCGCGACCATCTCGTCGACCCGCGCGGGCACGTCGGCTTCCGGCACGCCGAACAGGCGCGCGTGCAGCACGAGGTTCTGCCGCACGGTCAGCTCGCCGTACAGCGAAAAGCCCTGCGACATGTAGCCGACGCGGCGGCGCGTGTCGATGTCGTTGGCGGCGACCGGCTGGCCGAACAGCGTCGCCGTGCCTTCGGACGCCGGCAGCAAGCCGGTGAGCATCTTCATCGTCGTCGACTTGCCGCAGCCGTTGGAGCCGAGAAACCCGAAGATTTCGCCGCGACGGATCTGCAGGCTCACGTGGTCCACCGCGACGAACTCGCCGAACCGCATCGTCAGCCCGTCGGCCTCGATCGCGTAGCCGGCGGTCGCGTCGGGCCGGAACGGTTCGATCTGCACCGGCTGGTGCCCCTTGCGGCGCTCGTCCGGCAGCAGCGCGATGAACGCGGCCTCCAGCGTGTCGCAGCCGGTGCGCGCGAGCAGGTCGGCGGGGCTGCCGGTGGCCAGCACGCGGCCGGCGTCCATCGCGATCAGCCAGTCGAAGCGGCGCGCCTCGTCCATGTAGGCGGTCGCGACCAGCACGCTCATGGCGGGCCGCGCGACGCGAATGCGCGCGATCAGATCCCAGAACTGCGCGCGCGACAGCGGATCGACGCCGGTCGTCGGCTCGTCGAGGATCAGCAGGTCGGGATCGTGGATCAGCGCGCAGCACAGGCCGAGCTTCTGCTTCATCCCGCCGGACAGCTTGCCGGCCGGGCGGTCGAGGAACGGATGCAGGCCGGTGCTGCGCGTCAGCGCGTCGATCCGGCGGCGCCGCTCGGCCGCGTCGTGGCCGAACAGGCGCGCGAAGAACTGCAGGTTCTCCTCGACCGACAGCGTCGCGTACAGGTTGCGACCGAGGCCCTGCGGCATGTACGCGATGCGCCGGCATACGCGCGCGCGATCGCGGCGCGACGACAGATCGGCGTCGAGCGCGTGCACGTGCCCCTGCTGGATCGCGCGCGCGCCCGACACGAGTGCGAGCAGGCTCGACTTGCCGACGCCGTCCGGGCCGATCAGCCCGATCATGCGGCCGGCCGGGATCTCGAGCGTCACGTCGTCGAGCGCCGCCTTGCCGCCGTAGCGCAGCGACACGCCCGACAGCCGGGCGACCGGCGCCGGGCCGGCCGCGCCCGGCGCGCCGTCGGTCGCGCGGCTGCCGGTATCTGCGCGCGTCGTCGTGTTCACTGCGGCACCTTGATCGCGAGGCGCTCGGGCCACGCCGCGTGCGAATCGGTCTTCAGCCACGCGACGCCCGGCAGCCCGGTCTTCACCAGCTTCAGATGGCGCTGCAGCAAGTCGCGATCGATCCGCGCCTTGACGCGGAACATCAGCTTCTGCCGTTCGCTGGCCGTCTCGACCGTCTTCGGCGTGAACTGCGCGGTGCTCGACACGTACGACACGCGGGCCGGAATCACGTATTCCGGCGCCGCATCGAGGACGATCCGCACGTCGGCGCCGAGCGGCACGCGACCGACCGCCGCTTCCGGCAGGAAGAACGTCATGTACACGTCGGACAGATCGACGACGTTGAGCACCTTGCCGCCGGCCGGCAGCACTTCGCCCGACTCGGCGATGCGGTACTGCACGCGGCCGTCGCGCGGCGAGGTCAGCTCGCTGTCCGCGATGTCGGCGCGCACGCGCGCGACGGTCGCTTGCGCTGCCGTCACTGCGGAGCGCGCCGCGACGAGCTGCGCCTGGGTCGCGTCGATCGCGGCCTGCGCGGCCTGCACCTGCGCGCGCGCGGCATTCACAGTCGCGCGCAGGCTGCCCGCGCGGGCGCGGTCGTCGTCGAGTTCCTGCAGCGACGAGGCGCCGTCGCGCGACAGCGTCTCGGAGCGCACCAGCCGCCGCGTGGCTGCGTCGAGCTCGCTTTCGCGCTGCACGACGACGGCCTCGGCCGCCGCCTTGTCGCTGCGGCGCTGCGCGACCTGCGCGTCGACGCTCGCTGCGGTGTTCACGGCCTGCTGCGCGCGCGCCTGCGCTTCGTCGAGCTGCGCCTGCAGCACCACGACGTCCATCCGGGCGAGCGGCTGGCCGGCCTTCACGAAGTCGCCTTCGTCGACGAGCATCGCGGTCACGCGCCCGGGCAGCTTGGTCGCGACGTCGATTTCGGTCGCCTCGATGCGGCCGTTGCCGCTGACGAGCCCCGCATCGGTCTGGCCGTCGCGCCAGCGCGACCAGCCGTAATAGGCGACGCAGACGGCGAGCACGGCCGCACCGGCACCGATCAGAAGAGGGCGCGGGATGGTTTTCATTGTCTGTTTTCCGAGTCAGTCGAATGGATAGGCTGCTGCGCCGTCGGCGGCACGCGCGGATCGTCGGGGCCGCCGCCCAGCGCGCCGTACAGCGCGACGCGGCTCGACAGCAGCGCGCGCCGCGTGACGACGAGCTGCTGCTCGGCGTTCATCAGGTCGCGCTGCGCGTCGAGCACTTCGAGGAAGCGCGTCGCGCCGCTGTCGTAGCGCAGCTTCGCGAGGCGCGCGCGCTCGGCCTGCGACGCCAGCGTCGCGCGTTCGATCGCGACCTGGTCGGCGAGCCAGTGGCGCGCGGCGAGCGCGTCGGAGACGTCGCGGAACGCGCCTTGCAGCGTTTTCTCGTAGCGGGCGAGCGCCTCGTCGCGCTGCGCGTTCGCGAGTGCGAGGTTCGAACGGTTGCGGCCGCCGTCGATGAGCGGCAGCGTGGCGCTGGGGATCAGCGACCACACGCCCGTTCCCGACGTCAGCAGGTCGTGCAGCGCCGTGCTGCCGGAGCCGATCGCGCTCGTCAACGCGATGCGCGGGAAGAACGCCGCGCGCGCCGCGCCGATGTTCGCGCGGCTCGCCTGCAGTTCGTGCTCGGCCGCGATCACGTCCGGACGGCGCTCGAGCAGCGACGAAGGCAGGCCGGGCGCGAGCGACGGCAGCACCGCGCCGTCGTCGAGCGCGAGCGGCGCTGCGCCCAGCTCGGGGGGCGCGCCGACCAGCAGCGCGAGCGCATCGGCCGCCGTGGCGCGCGCCTGCTGCAACTGGACGCCGAGCGACTCGGCCTGCTGCAGCAGGATCTCCGACTGCGTGAGGTCGAGGCGCGAGATCGCGCCGGCCGCGTAACGCAGCCGGAAGATCCGCAGCGATTCGCGGCGCGTGTCAATCGTCGCGCGCGTCAGCACGATCCGCTCGTCGATCTCGCACAGCGTCAGATACGCGTTCGCGACGCCGGTGACGACGCTCAGCGTCGTCGCCTGGCGGGCCGCGTCGCTCGCGAGATAGCGCTGCAGCGCGGCCGCCTTCAGGCTGCGCACGCGGCCCCAGAAATCGATCTCCCATTGGGTCTCGGCCAGTTGCACCTCGTAGAGCTGGCCGATCATGGGCGCCGGCGTCAGCAAGCCGCCCGGCGTGCGAAACCGCGCGTAGGCCGCACCGGCGCCGATCGTCGGCCACTGGTCCGCGCTGCGGACGCCGTAGACCGCGCGCGCCTCGTCGACGCGTGCCACGGCCGCGCGCAGGTCGCGGTTGTTCGTGAGCGCCTGCGCGATCAGCGCCTGAAGGCGCGTGTCGACGAAGTAGGCGTGCCAGTCGGGCGCCTGCGCGGCGGGCGCCGCGGCGGCCGACGGATCGGGGAAGGCGGCGGGAATCGGTGCGGGCGGGCGCGTGTCGGCAGGCGCGAGCGACAGGCATCCCGACAGCAGTCCCAGGCCCGCCAACAGCACGGCGACACGCATGCGCCGCACGACGGTCGGGTGAAACGGAGCGGCAAGCGCGGCAGCGCGCATGGAAGGCCTCGACGAATGCAGGAATACGGGATGGCGGCGCCCTCGGGCGTCGCCGCTTCGGCCTCGTTTATATCCGACGATTACCGGGTTTCCCCTTGATCTGGGTCACTCGGGCCGGATTGCGTGTCGAGCGGCCCCTCGATTGACGCGCGCACCGAGACGTGGCCGCGATGCCGGCGCGCCGGGGCGGCCTGCTGTGCCGCCGCGGCGTCGTCAGTTTCGGTCGACCGGGGCGATCGAAGCAGCGCGGGGCGGACGGCGGCGCACCGACGCGCGGCCGCCGCGAGCCGGCCGTTGCTTGATCCTCGTCAAGCCGTCGCGGCCGCCGTGCGCGATGCTGATCGCGATGGTGCACGGATCCGGTCGCAAACGTCGCGGCCGGCATGCGCCGACGGGAGACCGGCATGAAGTCCGACGCCGTACTGAAGCAGGATGTCGAGCAGGCGCTGTTCTGGAATCCGGCGATCGATGCGCGCCGGATCGACGTCGAGGTCCGCGACCGGATCGTGACGCTGCGCGGTAGCGTCGACAGCTGGGCGCAGAAGCTGGAAGCGCAGAAAACCGCTTTGCATGTCGCCGATGCGCGCGCGCTGGTGCTCGAACTGAGCGTCACGCCGCCGGAAAGCGCGTGCGCCGACCACGAGCTGGCGATCGCCATCACGTTCGCGCTCGGCTGGCAGGAGGCGCTGCGCGATCACAAGATCGCGGTCGAGGTCGATCACGGCTGCGTGACGCTCGACGGCGAAGTCGACCATGCGTATCAGAGCCGCGCGGCGGAAGCGATGGTGAGCCGGATGACCGGCGTCGTCGGCGTGGCGAACCGCATCCGCGTGCGCGGCGACCATACGGTGCCGGACGTCGGCGCGCGGATCGCCGACGCCCTCGCGCGTCGCGCGCGGCGCGAATCCTCGGGCATTTCGATCGACGCGAGCGACGGCGTGGTCACGCTGTCGGGCACCGTGGCGTCGCTGGCCGACAAGCGTGCCGTGTGCGGCGCGGCTGGCGCAGTGCGCGGCGTACGGCAGGTCGTGGACCGGCTGACCGTCGCCTGAGCGTTGCTTGACCGGTGCGCGAGCGTCGCACGACCGTCGCGCCGGTGTTGTCCACTGTCAGGAGAAAGGCGATGAACCGTTCGAATGGCGGCTCCGGCCGCAACCCTCTGCGCCGCGACAAGCGGATGCAACCGCATACGAAGGACAGCTATCGCGAGCCGAAGCGGCCCAAAGGCGACCGGATCTGCGAGGGCTGCGGCGCGGTCTGCGACGCGGGCCGCTGGACCTGGTACGCGACGCCGCGCGATCGGCGCCAGCTCGAATGCCCGGCCTGCAAGCGCATGCGCGAAAACGTGCCGGCCGGCGAGCTGGTGCTGCACGGCGCGTATCTGCACGCGCATCGCGGGATGATCCTCGAGCTGCTGCAGCGTCAGGCCGACATGGAGACGAGCGAGCACGCGCTCGAGCGCATCATGGAGATCGAGCGGTCCGCCGATTCGGTCACCGTGCGCACGACCGGCGCACACATGGTCAGGCGCCTGGCCGAGGCGCTGCTGCATGCGCATCACGGCAGTCTCGCGATCAACTATCGCGACGGCGAAGACATGCTGCGTGCGCACTGGACGCGCGACGATGCGTGAACCGGTGCTGGGCCGCCCGGCAGGGTCTAGCCGATGAAAAAAACCTTCGACTACTCCGGCCTGCTGATTCCGATCGCGTTCGCGGTACTGATCGCGGTTCAACTGTTCGGGCGTCAGCCGGCGGCGACCGCGATCTCCTACAGCGATTTCCACCACCTCGTGGAAGCGCGGCTCGTCGACGATCTGGAGATCGGGCAGACGTCGATCTCCGGCACGCTGCGCATGCCGCAGGCGGGGGCGGCGCTGCCGGCCTCCGACGCGGCCGACGTGAAGGCGGCCGGTGCGCCGTGGCGCTTCACCACGAACCGCGTGAGCGACGACAATCTGGTTGCGGCGCTGACCGCGGCCGGGATTCGCTACCGCGGCGCGGCCGATACCGGCTGGATCGGCACGCTCGCGACCTGGATCTTTCCGTTGATCGGCTTCGTCGTGATCTGGACGTTCATGACGCGCCGGCCGGGCGGGATGCGCGACCTGAGCGGGATGGGCAAGAGCCGCGCGCGCGTGTACATGCAGAAGGAAACCGGCATCACGTTCGACGACATCGCGGGCATCGACGAGGCGAAGGCAGAGCTGCAGCAGATCGTCGCGTTTCTGCGCGATCCGGATCGCTATCAGCGGCTCGGCGGCAAGATTCCGAAGGGCGTGCTGATCGTCGGCGCGCCGGGCACCGGCAAGACGCTTCTCGCGCGCGCCGTCGCCGGCGAGGCGGCGGTGCCGTTCTTCACGATCAGCGGCTCGGCATTCGTCGAGATGTTCGTCGGCGTCGGCGCGGCGCGCGTGCGTGACCTGTTCGAACAGGCGCAGCAAACCGCGCCGTGCATCGTCTTCATCGACGAGCTCGATGCGCTCGGCAAGGCGCGCGGCGTCGGGCTGATGTCGGGCAACGACGAGCGCGAGCAGACGCTCAACCAGCTGCTCGTCGAGATGGACGGCTTCCAGGCCAACTCCGGCGTGATCATCATGGCCGCGACCAACCGGCCGGAGATTCTCGATCCCGCGCTGCTGCGCCCCGGCCGCTTCGACCGCCACATCGCGATCGACCGGCCCGACCTGAACGGCCGCAAGCAGATCCTGACCGTGCATACGAAGCGCGTGAAGGTCGCGCCGGGCGTCGATCTCGCCGAGCTCGCGCAGCGCACGCCGGGCTTCGTCGGCGCCGATCTCGCGAACGTCGTCAACGAAGCCGCGCTGCATGCGGCCGAGCTCGGCAAGCCGGCGATCGACATGACCGATTTCGACGAGGCGATCGATCGCGCGATGACCGGCATGGAGCGCAAGAGCCGCGTGATGAACGAGCAGGAGAAGCGCACCATCGCGTACCACGAATCGGGGCACGCGCTCGTCGCGCAAAGCCGCGAGCATTGCGATCCGGTGAAGAAGGTGTCGATCATCCCGCGCGGGATCGCGGCGCTCGGCTACACGCAGCAGGTACCGACCGAAGATCGCTACGTGCTGCGCAGGAGCGAACTGCTCGACCGGCTCGACGTGCTGCTCGGCGGGCGCGTGGCAGAGGAAATCGCGTTCGGCGACGTGTCGACCGGCGCGCAGAACGATCTGGAGCGCGCCACCGCGCTCGCGCGCCACATGGTCATGCAGTACGGGATGAGCGAGCGGCTCGGCCTCGCGACGCTCGACGACGGTGCACTGCAGCACGGCGCGCCGGGCGTATGGACGCCGGGCGACGGCCACTGCAGCGAACACACGGCGCAGCTGATCGACGAGGAGGTGCGCGCGCTGCTCGAGGACGCGCACGCGCGCGTGACCGCGACGCTCGCCGCGCACCGCGATGCGCTCGAACGGATCGCGCGCAGCCTGCTGCAGCACGAATCGATCGACCACGACATGCTGGTCGCGCTGATCGCGGCGCCGGACGACGCCGGCCCGACGTCGGGCGCCGCATCGACCGATACTGAAAGCGTCAGCGGCACGTCCGCCTGACGGCCGGAGCGGGGCGGGGCGGCGTTCATCGCTATCGCGTCGCATGTGGACCGCGGGCTGTCGTCCGCCGGCTGTCGCGCGGTTCGGTTCAACAACCGATGCAGACCGGCCCGTCGCGGCGCGCTTGCGTCGCGTCGTCCATGACGACCGCCGCGAGCCGCGGGTCGGGCCGGAACACCGTGATGCCTTTCAGACCGTCGCGCCACGCCTGCACGAACAGCGCGTCGACCTGCGCGAGCGAACACCGGTCGGGCAGCGTCACCGTCTTCGAGATGCCGGCATCCACGCAGGGCTGCAGCGCCGCGAGCATCGCGACGTGATCGGCCGGTGCGATCTCCGCCGCGGTCACGAAATAGTCGGGCAGCCGTTCGTGCTCGCCATGCAGCGCGCGAAACAGCCGGTAAGCGTGATTCTGCGCATGAAACTGGCGGACCCGACCGTCGGCCGTATGCACCATCCTGCGCTGGGTCCAGCCGACGGCCGGCTCGATGCCGTTCGAGCAGTTGTCGCAGAACGCGAGGCTCACGCTGCCGGCCGGCGCGAACGACAGCAGATGACTGTTGCGCAGCCCGTGCCGCGCGATCGCGTGCTGTACGTTCAGCGGCAGCAGCGTGCGGTGCGCGGGGCCGGTCAGATAGTCGGCCGGATCGTATGCCGGAAAGGCGCCGCGTTCGGCCGCGAGCGCCGCCGACGCGGCAAACGCATGTTCGCGCATCGACAGCACGATCGAGCGCGCGAAGGCGCGGGCGTCGGCGCTGTCGTAACGCAGCCGCAGCATCGTCAGCGCGTCGGCCAGCCCGGTCACGCCGACGCCGATGCGGCGCGTGCGCCGCGCCTCGCGCTGGTGCGCGGCGAGCGGCCATGCGGTCAGGTCCAGCACGTCGTCGAGCATGCGGACCTGGATGCGCACCGCGTCGGCGAGCGTCGCGAAGTCGAAGCGCGGCTTGCCTTCGACGCCGAACGGGTGCAGCACGAACCGCGACAGGTCGATCGGGCCGAGCACGCAGCTGCCGTACGCGGGCAGCGGCTGCTCGCCGCACGGGTTGGTCGCGTCGATCCGTTCGTGCTCGCGCAGCGGGTTCGCAGCGCGGATGGTGTCGACGAACAGCAGCCCCGGTTCGGCGCTGTCGCGCGCCGCGGCGACGATCTCGTGCCACAGCGTGCGTGCCGCGACCGTCGCGTAAACATGGCTTCCGTCCGGCCGGCGTGGCGCCGCGATGGACGCCCGGTGAGGCGGCGCACGATGGACGAGCGCCCACGGCCGGTCGTGCAGGACCGCTTCCATGAAGGCGTCGGTGATGCCGACCGACACGTTGAAGGTCGGCCAGCGCGATCGTCCGCGCTTGACCGCGACGAATGCCGCGAGGTCCGGATGATCGCAGCGCAGGACGGCCATCTGCGCGCCGCGGCGCGGGCCGGTGAACGGCAGCGCGCGGCACATCGCGTCGAAGCGGTCGATCGCCGCGCATGCGCCAGCGTCCGACGCCGCGCGGCGCTCGTAGGCGTCGAGCGGCGGCACCGGCGAGAAGTCGTAGCCGATTCCGCCGCCCATCAGCAGCGTGCGCCGCGCGTCGCCGAGCGCGTGCGTGAGCGCCGCATCGACGGCCCGCGCGCGCGTGTCGGCCGGCATCGCGAGCGGATGGACGAAGCAGTTGACCATCGTGCCGCCCGTATCGGCGCCGGCGTTCGCGAGGATGCGGCCGGCGCCGAGCGCGCCGCGCTGCAGGTTCAGGAAGAACGCGCGCTCGCACTGCGCGCGCAGCTCGGGCGGCTCGGCGAGCGACAGCGCGCGCGCGACGCGCTGGAATACGGCCGCACGCGACGTCTCGCCGGGCTGCGCGTAGCGCTCGGCGAACACGGTGCTGCACAGCGGCTGCTCATCCATGGCGGGCTCGGCGGCGAAGAATGATTCACTGTAGGAGCCTGCACGCGTGCGTCGTTGATCGAGCGCAATCGTGTGCGGTTGCGGGATCGATTGACTGGCATCAACGCCGCGACCGTCGCCGCACGTATGGTGGAGCCACGGCCGGCGCGCGCACCGTCGCGGCGCGCGTGCCATCGACTGCACAAGACCCACACCATGACAGATATCGTTACCGTTACCCTGAACCCGGCCGTCGACGTCGCGACGTCGGTCGAGCACATCGTTGACACGCACAAGCTGCGCTGCGCGCGGCCGCGCCGCGACCCGGGCGGCGGCGGCATCAACGTCGCGCGGACCATCCACCGGCTCGGCGGCGACTGCGTCGCGCTGTACCTGGCCGGCGGCCCGACCGGCGACGTGCTGACGTTGTTGCTCGAGGCCGAGCGCCTGCCGAGCGTGCGCATCCGGATCGTCGGCGAGACGCGCGAGAACGTCTGCGTGACCGAGACCTCGACCGGGCGCGAATACCGCTTTTTGATGCCGGGGCCATCGGTGAGCGACGTCGAGTGGCGCGACTGCGCGGCCCGCCTCGACGCGATGCAGCCGGCGCCGCGCTATCTCGTGCTGAGCGGCAGTCTGCCGCCCGGCGCGCCCGACGATCTGTACGCGACGCTCGCACGGGCCGCGAAGGCGCGGGGCAGCCGCGTCGTCGTCGACGCGTCGGGCCGTGCGCTGGGCGCGGCGCTGGAGGAGGGCGTTCATCTCGTGAAGCCCAGTATCGGCGAGCTCAGCGCGCTGGCCGGCGAAGCGCTCGACGATGCGTCCGCGTGCCGAGTGGCGAGCGAACTCGTCGCGCGCGGCCAGGCCGAGATCGTCGCGTTGACGCTCGGCGCGCGCGGCGCGTGGGTCGTCACGCGCGATCGGTCGTTGCGTCTTCCCGGGCGGCCGGCAGCGGTATGCAGCACGGTCGGCGCCGGCGACAGTTTCGTCGGCGGCATGGTGTGGGCGCTGGCGCGCGGCGTGCCGCTCGACGACGCGTGCCGCTATGCGCTCGCCGCATCGGCTTCGTCGGTCGAGCATCCGGGCACCGCCCTGTGCACGCGCGCGGACGTCGAGCGCATCCACGACGAAATCGTTGCGCTCGCAAGCTGATCGGTGACCGTTGATCTGGCTCAGCGGCATCCACGCCGCGATCGCGAACAATGGGGCAGCCCGTCTACGAGGACCGCCATGGCCTTGCGCATGCTCGTCTGTCTACTCCTGCTGTCGTGCGTGCCGCCGCTGTGGGCGGCGGACGACGCAGGCGCCGGTGCGCCGCAGCCGCAGCGTGTGCTGATCCTGGCCTACCACCGGTTCGCGACGACGCGCGTCGATTCGATGACGGTGCGCATCGATACGTTGCGCGACCAGCTGCAGGCGATCGACGCGAACGGCTACCGGATCGTGCCGCTCGCCGACGTCGTGCGTTGGCAGCGCGGCGATGCGGTTGCGCTGCCCGCGCGTGCGGTCGCCATCACCGTCGACGACGGTCACCGCTCCGTCTACGACGTGCTGCGCCCGCTGCTCGCGGCGCATCCGATGCCCGTCACGCTGTTCGTCTATCCGTCGGCAATCTCCAACGCCGGCTATGCGATGACGTGGGATCAGCTGCGCGCGCTCGGGCAATCCGCCGACGTCGCCATCGAGTCGCACACGTACTGGCATCCGAATTTCCATACCGAGCGGGCGCGGCAGACGCCGGCCGACTACCGGCGCTTCGTGTCGTTCCAGTTGCGGCGCTCGCGCGAACGGCTCGAGGCCGAGATCGGCCGGCCCGTCACGCTGCTGGCCTGGCCGTTCGGCGTCCACGATGCGCAGACCGACGAGCAGGCGGCGGCCGAGGGCTACGTCGCCGCCTTCACGATCGATGCGCGCCCGGTCCGGCGCACCGATTCCGCGATGGCGCTGCCGCGCTATCTGATGACCGACGCGTGCGACACGCGCTGCATGAACGGACTGCTGAGAAGCGCCGGAGGAAGCCATGATTGAGCGCGTGATCGCGTGTCTGCTCGTATTGTTTACCGGTGTCGCCGCGGTCGCCGCGCATGCGGCGCCGGTGTCGATCACCGTGGTCGATGCGGGCAACGGTCATCCGCTGGCCGGCGCGATCGGCCATGCCGGCGGCGTGAACCGGACCGCGGATCGCGACGGCGCGTTTTCGCTGGAGCTCGATGCGGCCGGTACGCGCGTGAGCGTGCGCGCGCCCGGCTACGCGCGCGCCGAGCTCACGCTGGCGCCGACCGACGCGGCCCATACGATCCGGCTGGCGCCGGTGCGTCCGAAAGCGGTTTACCTGTCGGCGTACGGTGTCGCGGACCACACGTTGCGCGACGCCGCGCTCGCGCTGCAGGGCACGACCGCGATCAACGCGCTCGTCATCGACGTGAAGGGCGACAGCGGCGTCACGCCGTATCGCAGCCTCGCGCGCGAAGTGTCCGGTGCGGCGAGTCATGCGGCGGGCGCGATCGTGCATCCGCCCGATCTGCCGGAGCTGCTGCGGACGTTCCATGCGCGCGGCCTTTACGTGATCGGGCGCATCGTCGTGTTCAAGGACGACGCGCTGGCCCGTGCGCATCCCGAATGGGCGGTGCGCGATGCGGCCGGGGAGATCTGGCAGGATCGCGAGCATCAGCGCTGGATCGATCCGACGTCGCGCGCGGCGTGGCAACACAATTACGACATCGCCGAAGAGGCGGCCCGGATGGGGTTCGACGAAATCCAGTTCGACTATCTGCGGTTTCCCGACGCGAACGGCCTGCGGTTCGCCGAGCCCAATACCGAGGCCAACCGGGTCGCGGCGATCAGCGGTTTTCTGACCGGCGCGCGCGAGCGGCTGCGTCCGTACAACCTGTACCTGTCGGCCGACATTTTCGGCTACGTGTGCTGGAACAGCGACGACACCGCGATCGGGCAGCGGCTCGATGCACTGGGCACGGTGGTCGACTACGTGTCGCCGATGCTGTATCCGTCGGGTTTCACGTGGGGACTGCCCGGCTGCCGCAAGCCGACCGAGCATGCCGGCGAGATCGTCGCGCGGTCGCTGGCCGAGGCGAAGCGCCGGACCGGGATGGACGGCGTGCGCTTCCGGCCGTGGCTGCAGGCCTTTCGCGACTACGCGTTCGATCATCGGCCGTTCGACGCCGACGAGATCCGCGCGCAGGTCGATGCGGCCGACGCGGAGGGGACTGATGGGTGGATGCTGTGGAATCCGCGTAATCGCTATGATCCGGCGGCGTTGCCGCGGTGAGTGGGAGGTTGCGGCGGGTGGCCGGGGCGGCGCGAATCGGTGCCGCGATGGGACGGAGAGGCTATCCGTGAGCGATGCGCGGCAATGCGGTCGTGATGGCGAACGGGTCTGTCGGCATCGGCATCGGCATCGGCATCGGCATCGGCGAGTCGAATTGCGAGCGGGCGGGTGAAGCGCTGTGCGGTCCGGCGCGACCGCCGGTGATGCGGCGGCAGTTGCTGGCAGGCCAGTAA
>NZ_PQMX01000034.1:0-70780 GCF_004368385.1 Burkholderia sp. B10
GCCTGATCCCCATCGTTTGTTGTCCGGCGACCCACCGCATCGCTTGTCCGCGCCCCCTCGCAGCAACCGCCTCCCCCAGGTACACCGATTGCTCCCCGATCGCCATATCCCCACGGGCCGCCAACCTACATGAACGACAACAACTCACTCGATTCCGCCCAAACTCGTCCGCATCGCGGCTCGTGGCTGCGTCGCCTCGGCCCCGGTCTCGTCACCGGCGCCGCCGACGACGACCCTTCCGGCATCGGCACCTACTCGCAGGCCGGCGCGCAATTCGGCCTCGAACTGCTGTGGTCGCTGCTGCTCACCTATCCGCTAATGACGGCCATCCAGCTCGTCAGCGCGCGCATCGGTCGCGTGACGGGCAAGGGGCTCGCCTCGAACATGCGCGCCCACTATCCGCCGTGGCTGCTCTACGCCACCGTGGTGCTGCTGATCGTCGCGAACGTGATCAACATCGCGGCCGACCTCGCGGCGATGGGCGCAGCCGTCAATCTGCTGCTGCACGGTCCGCAGGAACTCTATGTCGTCTTCCTCGGCGCGTTGTCGGCCCTGCTGCAGATCTTCGTGCCGTACGACCGCTATGCGCGCCTGCTCAAATGGACCGCATTGGCGCTGCTCGCGTATGTCGCAGTCGCGCTGATCGTGCCGGTCGATTGGGGTGAAGTCGGCCGCGCGCTCGTGCGGCCGCGGTTCCAGTTGACCGCGGCGTACCTGACCACGGTCGTCGCCGTGCTCGGCACGACGATCAGCCCCTACCTGTTCTTCTGGCAGGCGTCGCAGGAAGTCGAGGAATTGCGCGCGAAACCGAACCAGAAGTCGTTGCGGCGGGCGCCACACCAGGCGCCCGCGCAACTGCAACGAATCAACTTCGACACCTGGGTCGGCATGGGCGTATCGAACGTCATCGCGTTCTTCATCACGCTCACGGCCGCGGCCACGCTGAACCGGCATCACATCGACGTGAAGACCTCGGCGGATGCCGCGCGCGCGCTCGAACCGATCGCCGGCCACTTCGCGTACATCCTGTTCGCGCTCGGGATCATCGGCACGGGCCTGCTGGCGCTGCCCGTGCTCGCCGGATCGGCCGCCTACGCGGCCGCGGGCACCTTCCGCTGGCGCAACAGTCTCGCGCTGAAGGTCGGTGTCGCGCCCGAGTTCTATGCGGTGATCGCGTTGGCGATCATCGGCGGCGTCGCGATCACGTTCATGCATTTCGATCCGATCCGCGCGCTCTACTGGAGCGCGGTCATCAACGGCGTGACCGCCGTGCCGATCATGATCGTGATGATGTTGATGGCGCGCAGCCGACGCATCATGGGCGAGTTCGCGGTCCGGGGCGTGCTGGCCTGGGGCGGCTGGATCGCGACGGCCGCGATGGCGATCGCCGCCACCGGCGTGTTCGTGCCGGGCTGAGTCGCAAGGCCGATCCCGGCGCACTCGGCGGACGTCTCGTGCGCCGACCTGCCTGCCGACAGGCCGGCGCCGTGTGGAAGAAGGAGGAAGCATCGTGGCGAAACAAAGCGCAGCATCCGCGCGGCTGCCCGCGAGCGACGAACGCGCGCGCATTCTCGAGCGCCTGCGCAGCCGCAAGATGGCGCGCTCGATCCACACGTACACGCGCGGCAGCGCCGAACGCTTCTACGCGTGGCTGGCCGACCATCGAACCGGCACGTTGCCCGACGGCCCCGCGGTGTGGATCTGCGGCGACTGCCATCTCGGCAACCTCGGGCCGGTCGCGGCGAAGACGGGCGAAGTCGCCGTGCAGATACGCGACCTCGACCAGAGCGTGATCGGCAATCCGGTGCACGACCTGCTGCGGCTCGGCTTCTCGCTGGCGACCGCGGCGCGCAGCTCGGATCTGCCCGGCGTCATCACATGGCGCATGATGGAAGCGCTGATCGACGGCTATGCGCTCGCGTTCGATCCGCGGCGTCGCGACGAACTCGCCCGAACGAAGCGCCCGACCGCAGTGAAAGTAGCGATGCAGGCGGCGCTGCACCGATCGTGGCGCAAGCTCGAGCGGCAGACGCTGCGCAAACGCGCGCCGCACATTCCGCTCGGCAAGCGCTTCTGGCCACTGTCCGAAGCCGAGCGGCGCGCCATTCACGTGCTGTTCGAATCGGCTCCGGTGTCTCCGGTCAGCGCCGCGCTCAGTCATGCGGCTTGCGCCAACGCGCGCATGACGGTGCTCGACGCCGCCTACTGGGTCAAGGGATGCAGCTCGCTCGGCCGGCGCCGCTTCGCGGTGATGCTCGAGATCGACGACGGGTGTCCCGATGAGCGCCGCCCCTATCTGATCGACATCAAGGAGGCCACCACGGCCGACGCGCCGAAACAGAGAGGCATACGCATGCCGCAGGATGCCGCGCAGCGCGTGCTCGAAGGCGCGCGGCACGTGTCGCCGATGCTCGGAAGTCGCATGTGCGCGGCGCGCCTCGACGGGCGCCCGGTCGTCATGCGCGAATTGATGCCGCAGGATCTGAAGCTGGACGCCGAACGCCTGTCGGAAGCGGACGCGATCGACGCGGCGCGATATCTTGCGCGCGTGGTCGGACACGCACATGCGATACAGATGGACGACGCGACGCAACGGGCATGGCGTAACGAGTTGCGGAGCCGGCGTCCGAAGACGGTCGACGCACCGTCCTGGCTGTGGCGAAGCATCATCGAATTGATGGCCGCGCATGAGCAGGCGTATCTGCAGCATTGCCGTCGCCATGTGCTGCGGAGGACGGGGCGCTGAATCGTGGCCGCGGGATCACGCGATGCGCGGTGTAGCACGGTGCCGCTTCGGGCCGCGCCATGTCGTGTCGTGTCGCGCACGACCGCACCAGCTCGCTCGCGGCCCGGCCCCACCGTATCGCACACGATCGACCCAGCCGGCCACCCCACCCGATCAACCGCTCGCCGGCCGAATCACGAGCTCGTCGAAGCCGGTACGCGCATCGCGTTCGCGCGAAAATCGATGCGCGGGCAACGATGCAACGAGCAGTTCAACGGTCGTACGCACGACACAGCCGCTCGCGACGTGTCCGCCCGACACGCGCCCGGATGCGTCGGCAACCGTCATGTGCAGGTGCGCGCCGTCCGGCGACACCGAGCCGGCCAGCGTCAGTATTTCGAGGTCGCCGTGCAACTCGGCCGGCGAATCGACGCCCGCATAACGCACGCGCGCGACGCTGAGGCTGCCGATGCCCTGCAGCACGAACGCCGCATGAACATCGAGCCGACGCAACGCGTGCTCGATCGACGCGCGCAGATCGTCACCGGGAGACAGACGTAAAGGAAGGGCTTGCATGGTCGATCACCTGCTCGAGAGCCGCGGTATCGACGCAGCGTACGTGCGCCCGCGCAATCCGGCAAGCCGCTGCCGGACCGCACGGCGCACGCGCATCACACGGTGAAGCGCTCGCTGGCGAACTGCGCGGCCGGCAGGCCGGCCGCGGCGGCCGCTTCACGCGCGCCCTCGACGAGCGGCGGCGGCCCGCACACGTAGAGGTCCGGCGACACGTCGGCCTGCGCGAGCGCCGCGCGCAATGCATCGACCGGCGTGCCGTGGAGTCCGGCCCATTGCGGGCCGGGCCGCCACACGCACAGGTCGACCAGCAACTGCGGCAGGTCGGCCTGCAGCCGCTCCAGCTCGTCGAGCAGGAACAGCTCGCTTTCCTCATTGACGCCGAAGAACAGCCGCGCGTCGGCGAGCTCCTGATACTCGGCCATGCGCCTGAGCATCGACAGGATCGGCGCGAGCCCCGTGCCGCCCGCGACGAACCAGCGCGGCCGCAAGCTGTCCGCGAACAGTCCGAAGCCGCCCATCGGCACGCGCACCGTCAGCGCATCCCCGAGCCGTGCGCGCTCGCGCAGATAGGTGGAGAACCAGCCGCCCGGCCGCAGCCGGATCAGGAATTCCAGGCGGCCGTCCCAGTTGCTCGTATTCGCGAGCGAATACGGGCGGCGCAGGCCGCTGCCCGGCACCTCCAGCTCCGCGAACTGGCCGGCCTCGAATTCCGCCGCCGCGCCGAACACGTCGTCGGGCTCGATCTGCAGCTCGACGCGCATCGTGTCCCGCGCGATCGTGTCGAGCGTCACGATGCGCGCCGTGCGCACCGGCACCGGCTGCAGCAGCACCTTGCTGCGGTCGTACGGTGCGGCGACGCGCAGATCGCCGAGCGGCGTCGTCCGGCACAGCAGCACCGCGCCGGATTGGCCTGCCGCAAGCGCGTCGGCGCTGTGCCCCTGCATCTCGTACGGGCCGTCGACGACGGTGGCCTGGCACGCGCCGCAACTGCCGCGCCGGCATTGCGACGGCAGCGTGATGTCGGCCTGCGCAGCGGCGGCGAGCACGTCCTGGCCCGGTTCGCAGTCGAAGCCGAACGGCTCGCCGTCGCGCGTCGTGATCTCGATCCGATAGCTCATCGAATCATCCCGCTCACGCTGCCTGGCGCGTCAGCGCAGCGGCGAGGTCCGCACTGGCGTCGCCGATCGGCTGGATGCCGAACTGATCGACCAGCACGTTGAGCACGCCGGGCGTGATGAACGCCGGAAGCGTCGGTCCGAGCCGGATGTTGCGGATGCCGAGCGCGAGCAGCGTCAGCAGCACGGCCGCGGCCTTCTGCTCGAACCACGAGATGACGAGCGACAGCGGCAGGTCGTTCACGCCGCATTCGAATGCGTCCGCGAGCGCCGTCGCGATGCGGATCGCCGAATAGCTGTCGTTGCACTGCCCGACGTCGAGCAGACGCGGAATGCCGCCGATATCGCCGAACGCGTGCCGGTTGAAGCGGTACTTGTTGCAGCCGAGCGTCATCACGACCGTGTCGTCCGGCGCCTGCTCCGCGAACTCGGTGTAGTAGTTGCGTCCCGGCGCCGCGCCGTCGCAGCCGCCGATCAGGAAGAAGTGGCGAATCTGGCCGGCCTTCACCGCGTCGATCACCTTGTCGGCCACGCCGAGCACCGCATGACGGCCGAAGCCGACGGTGATGGTCTCCTCGGGCGCGGTGGCCGGGAAGCCGGGCAGCGCCTGCGCGGCACGGATCAGCGTCGAGAAATCGTGATGTTCGAGGTGCCGCACGCCGGGCCAGCCGACCGGCCCCGTCGTGAAGATCCGCTGCCGGTATTGCGGCAGCGGCTCGATGATGCAGTTGGACGTCATCAGGATCGGGCCGGGGAAGTGCGCGAAATCGCTCTGCTGATCCTGCCACGCGCCGCCGTAGTTGCCGACCAGATGCGGAAACGCGTTGAGCGCCGGATACGCATGCGCGGGCAGCATCTCGCCGTGCGTGTACACGTTGATGCCGGTGCCCGCCGTCTGTTCGAGCAGCGCATGCAGATCGCCGAGGTCGTGGCCCGACACGAGGATCGCCTTGCCGGCCACCGGCGACACGCGCACGGCGCTCGGCTGCTGCGCGCCGAAGCGGCCGGTGTTCGCGCTGTCGAGCAGCTCCATCACCGTCAGGTTCAGCCGGCCGAGATCGAGCGCCTGCTCGAGCAATGCGTTCAGGTCGGTTGGGTCGGTCGCGAGAAACGCGAGCGCCGCTTCGATGCCTTCGTAGATGTCGTCGCGTTCGTAGCCGAGCACGCGTGCATGGTGTGCATATGCGCACACGCCCTTCAGCCCGTACAGCACCAGTGCGCGCAGCCCGACGATGTCGGCGCCCACCGTATCGAGGCCCGCGTCGATGCCGACGGCCGCTGCCTGCTTCAGCAGACCGGGCAGATCGTCCGCCGGCTGCCACGCGGCCGGACCCTGCAGCGCCGGCAGCGCCGCGCCCGTGGCGCGCGCCTGCGCGTCGCATGCGGCCTTCACGCGGTCGCGCGTCTGCGCCGCTTCACGCAGCAGCGTGACGAAGCGCGCGGCGTGGAAGTTCACGTTGGTCAGCGTCGTGAACATCGCGTACAGCACGAACCGGTCGGCTTCGCGGTCGCGCACGCCCATCGTGCGCGCGAGTGCGCCGTACTGCGCGATGCCCTTCACCGCATGGATCAGCAGATCCTGCAGGTCGGCAGTCGTCTCGTCCTTGCCGCAGTTGCCCTTCGCCGTTGCACAGCCGGGCCGTGCGCCGGTCCGGTCGGTCTGTTCGCATTGATAGCAAAACACGGTGCTCTCCTTTGTCGATCATGGGGACGCGGGTCGGTGCGTCGGCGCCGCAAATCGTGTTTCGGCCGCCGGGCGCTACGCCCGCTTCAAGATGCGTTCTTGATGCATCTTTTTCATGATCTTTCGGCGCAGCATCTGCCACCCTGACGCAGATCAAAAAAGCACACGTGTGGGACAACTTGTCGCTATGACTGCGCGCCGGCCGGTTCGGCGGGCGCGTCGTCGGCTTCGCCTTCGCTGAATTCGATGCCCCAGTCGCCGTAGCGATACCAGTCTTCGCCGAGCGATTCGCATGGATGCTGCGTGCGACTGCAGCCGTTTCCGCAACGCATCGCATCCGTCGGGCAGTAGTTGTCGCACCCCCAGCAGATCCGCTCCGGATGCGCCGGGTGCAGCGCGAATTTCTTGGCCATGATGCGTTGTCCTGAAGTCGGTGGGTACGCTACCGTCCGACTCTAGTACGCACACCGCACGATGCCGATGCGACATTCGTTCGCAGCGCAGAGGCGGGATCGATGGCGCGTGCGGAGGCCGTTTCGGTGTTGCTCAGGATGGACCGCGCTCGTCATGTCGCGCGACGTCTCGTCACGGCGTACGCGTGTCCGACGCCGCCACGGCTTGCGGATTCGCGATCAGCTGCAAGCGCACGCGCAGCGGCTGCAGCATGTCCGGCGGCGGCGCTTCGGCGAGCGCTCGCGCGACGAGCAACTGACGCAGCGCCGCGTCCGCATCGGCCGAGCCGAGCGTCGCGAAATCCACTCGTGTGACCACGCCGTTCGCACCGATCCATGCGCGTATCGCGATCGGCGACGGCGCATCGGCGCTCACATCCGGGCCGCGCGCTTCGAGATAACGATGCAGCCGCTGCGACGCGTCTCCGCCCGCTTCGAGCCACATCTCGAACTGATGCCCGACCAACTGTGCATATGTGATCCAGGACTGCGGCACGTCGGTCGTCTGTGCGGCGACCGACGTACACGCGGCCAGCAACGCCGCGCAAACGCCTGCGCGCAACCATCCGGATACCGTCCCTACCCGCGTTCGCGTCATCCCGCCTCCCGTTCCATGTGTATCGCTCGCGTGCGCGAACGGCGCGCATCGCACCGCGTCGGCCTGCGCGTTCATCCTGCCCCGATCGGCACATACAGCCGCGTGCCGCCGCGTTGCACGAGCAGCACGACGTTGCCGTGCGCGGCGTCCATCGCGGCCATCAACGTGTCGATGCTCGCGACCGTCGCGCCGTTGACCGACAGCACGACGTCGCCCGGCTGCAACCCCGCGCGCGCCGCCTGACCGCTCGCCCGTTCGACGACGAGCGCCTGGCCCACGCCGAGCCGCCGCCGTTCGCGGTCGGTCGCGGCGCGCAGCACGAGCCCGAAGCGGGCCGGTCCGCGCGCGACGCCGGCCGGCGCCGCCCCGCTGTCGAACGCGCCGACCGTCGCGCCGACATGCATCGCCCGCCCCGCGCGCCACAGGAGCAGATCGACCTGCCGCCCGGCCCGCATGCCGGCGATCGTGCCGAGCAGATCCGCCGATTCGGCGACCGCGTTGCCGTCCACCGCGAGCACGACGTCGCCTGCCTGCAATCCCGCCTGCGCGGCCGGGCCGTCGGGCTCGACCATCGTGATCAGCGCGCCGTCCGGGCCCGGGAGGCCGAACGAGCGCGCGAGCGCGCGGCTCACTTCCTGCACGGCCACGCCGAGCCGGCCGCGCACGACCTTGCCGGTGCGCAGCAACTGGTCCTTCACGTCGAGCGCGATATCGATCGGGATCGCGAACGCGAGCCCCTGATAGCCGCCCGTCTTCGAGAAGATCATCGAATTGATCGCGATCACGCGGCCGTCGAGATCGAACAGCGGCCCGCCCGAATTGCCGGGATTGATCGGCACGTCGGTCTGGATGAACGGAATCGCGCGCTCGCCGGGCAACGAGCGCGACTTCGCGCTGACGATGCCCTGCGTGACCGTATTGGCAAACCCGTACGGCGATCCGATCGCCATCACCCAGTCACCGACCTCGGTGCGTGCCGGATCGCCGGTCGCGACGACCGGCAGGTTGTGCGCGTCGATACGTATCACCGCGACGTCGGACAGCGGATCGCTGCCGAGCACGCGGCCCGTGAACTCGCGCTTGTCGGTGAGCTTCACGTCGACGCTCGTTGCGTCGCCGACTACGTGCCGGTTCGTGAGGATCACGCCGTCCGCGTCGACGATGAAGCCGGAGCCGAGGCTCACCTCCTCGCGGTTGCCGATCACACGTCGCGCGAGAAACGGCGCGAGCGGATGATCGGGTGCGATGCCGGGCGGCAGCTGGATGCCCATCTGCGCGACTTCGCGCGTGACGCTGATGTTGACGACGGCCGGGCCTACGCGCCGCACGAGCGCCGCAAAGTTCGGCAGTGCGACGGTTGCGGATGCGCGGTTGTTCGTGGCGATGGGGCTGCGCTCGGTTGGCGCGGGCGTCGTGGCGGCCGTGGGAGCCGTGGGAGCCGTGGGAGCCGTGGAAGCCGCGGAAGCCGCGGAAATCGCGGAAATCGCGGAAATCGTGGAAGTCGTGGAAGTCGTGGAAGTCGTGGAAGTCGCCGGAGCCGTGGCAACCGTGGCAGCCCTGGCAACTGTGGTAGCCGCGATCCCCGCGCACGCGAGCACGAGCCCACCCGTCAGCGCTCGCAGCAACGTGGCGCGGCCCGCCTTCATGCGCATGCGCATGGCATCGCCGCGCGCCGGCCGCCGATACCGCGCGATCATCGCTTCGGCGGCACCGCGACCGGCGCGTCGGGCCGCTGCGGCGTCGCCGAGCGGCCCCAGTTCGAGCCGAAGCGGTTGCGTTCGGTCGACAGGTTGAACGTGCCGAGGCGGTTCGACGGCTGCTTCGACAGCCGTTCGGCATCGGTCTGCGGTGCGCCGCCCGGTTGCGCGTCGGACGCCGGCTTCAGTTGCCGGCTCAGGCAGTCATAGGACAGCGCGCGCTTGCCGTCGACCTCCGCATCGACGCACACCGGCTTCCCAGCCGAACCGGGCTCGGCAGCCGCGCCGCCGCCCTGCGCGTGCGCGCCCGCGGCCTGCAGCACGCATGCGATCGTCATCATTACCCCAAGTCGTCTGTTCATCCGTTCTCCGTGGATCATGACCGGTCCGTCAGCATTCGCGCGCTCATGCACGCACCGCGCACGCGGCCGGTTGCGCCAGAAAGCGCGCGAACGCCGCGCGCTCGGCCGCGCCGACCGCTGGCTCGCGCGCATCCGCGCATTGCACCCAGAGGTCGCGCATCCCGTCGATCGGCTGCCACGCGAGCACCTGTGCGCCGGTCGGATACGGCGTGACAACGGGCTCGCGATAGTCGACGCGAAAGAGCCGCGGCGCATCGCCGCCCGCGGTCCACAAATCGCCGACGTCACGCACGCTCGCGTCGAACCAGAAACGCACCCAGCGCGCCGTCGGGGCGAGCGCGGCAGCGCCGCGCGCGACGGCCGGTGGTGTGTCGGCAGACGGTGTATCCGCGGACGGCGCATCGGCACACCGCGCAACAGCAGATGACGTGACAGCGGACGGCGCATCGGCAAACCGCGCAACAGCACACGCCACATCACCAGCCGCTGTATCCGCCCGCACCGCATCCCCGCCCACCACCTCCGGCACGCGCATAAACCCCGCCAGCACGAGCAGCACGGCGGCCAGATCGTCGTCGCGCAACATTCGGTACGACCACAGATCCGCGACGTCCGCGCACGCGATCACCGCGATGAAGCGCTCGATCGTCAGCGCGGGCCACACATGCCGCATCGATGCGTAATGACACGCCCACCGCGCGACGAACCGCTCGCGATGACGCGCCGCGACCTCCACATCGCTCGACCCGCGGATCGCGAGCTCATCCGGTTGATATTGCCGCGTCGTCAGCACGCATTGCGCGGAGCAACGCGCGCTGCGGTGCCGCGCATAGCCGCCCGCGCCGGGCAGCGGCTCGAGCGCGCCGAAGCACAGCGGACAATGCGTCGGCCATTCGCCGCGGCGGCTCGGCCACGGCGTCGCCTTCGGCAGGCGCGGACGATCGGACGCGACGGCCGCTCGCCGCCGCTCCGGCGTGCGCGCATCGGGAGCCGCGACCGGCGGCGTCGGACGGACAGTTGCCATGGCGGCCTACCGGGCAGCGGCGAGCGCTTTCTTCAGCGCGTCTTCGTTGATCGGCGCGTTCGCGGCAAGGTTCGCGAGATACGTGCGCGCATTCTGCTGCGTGCGCTGCGCGCGCAGCATCGTGCGCAGCTGCTCCTTCACGTCGGCCAGCGGACGCGGCGCAGCCGCGCGCACGTCGATCAGCTTCACGACATGAAAACCCGACGGCGTGCGAACCGGCGCGGACACCTGCCCGGGCTTCAGCGCGTCGGCCGCCTGCCGCACGGCCGGCAGCATCAGCGAATCCGGTACGAAACCGAGATCGCCGCCGTTCGCCGCGCTCGCGGCGTCCTGCGAATTCGCCCGCGCAAGCGCAGCGAAATCGCCGCCGCGAGCACGGTTCGCGAGATCGGCCGCCCGTTTGCGAGCGGCTTCGAGCGTCGCGGCGTCCGCGTTCGACGGCACCGCGATGTAGATCTGGGCGACGTGCAGCGCACGCGGCGTAGTGAGCGCCGCGCGGTTCTGCTCGTATGCGGACTGGATCTCGGCATCGGACGGATAGTCGGCAGGCGGCGCACTGACGGATGCGAGATAACTGCGCGCGACGATGTCGCGCCGCGCCTGCTCGATCGCCGCCTGCACCTGCGCGTCCTTCTCCCAGCCTTTCGACTTCGCCTCGGCGAGCACCGCCTTCTGCGCGAGCGTCGCGCGCACGACCTGGTCGAGCGCCGCCGGGTCGGCAGCGAGCCGCTCGCGGCCTTCGGCGTTCACCGCCTTCAGCACGCCGGCGATATCGGCCTGCGTGACCGACGCCTGCGCGACGCTCGCGATCACGTCGTCCTGCGCATGCGCGGCGAGCGGTGCGGCCAGCAGCAAGCCGGCCGTCACGAGCGCCCGCGTCTTCATCTTCGTCATCATCGTTGCACCGCCCTCTCGGTTGCTGTTCAAGTGCGCACGCCGCCGGTCGCACGACATGCGCGTCGCCACGTTCATCGCCGCATCGCCCTAGCGCACGCTCGACAGCGTCATGCGCAACACGATCGGCTGCGTCATGCCCCGCGGCGGCGCACTGCCGACCGCGCGGCCCACGAGCGCGTCGCGCAGCGCGGCATCGACCGCAGGATCGCCGGCCGGCACGCTATCGACGCGCGTCACGTGCCCGCGCCCGTCGAGCCACGCACGTATCGGCAGCACCGGCCGGTCGTCGCCGGTATCGGCGAGCCGATCGGCCCAGCGCCCGACATCCGCGCGCACCCGGCACGCGACGGCATCGTCGCCGTCGAGCACCGCCTGCAGGCGCCGCGACACGCACTCCGCATACGCGACCCAGACGGCCGGCGCCGCGTCGCTCGCCACCGCGCTCGCAGCGGGCAGCGCATGCGGCGGCAGCAGCGCACGCAGCGCGGCACCGATCCGACGTCCCACGCGTGCGCTCGCGGCGATCATGACGGCACCGCGGCCCCGGACGACGCCGTCACGGCAGCCGGCGCATCCGGACGGTCGGCGTCGGCCGCACGGGCCGCCGCTTCCTGCTCGGCGAGCGTCGGACGGTCGCGCAGATGCAGCAGGAATTCCTGGATCAGCCGGTCCCACAGCTCGACCGTCGAGCGCAGATGGCGCTCGGACACGCCGCCCGCGACCACCACGTCCATCTCGAGCGCGAGAAACGCGCCGTGGCTCGCGAGACGCGCGAAGCGCTTGGTCCGGTTCCAGTTCGCCACCAGTTCGGCCGGCAACTCGCCTTGCACCTGCAACACGCAGGACAGCGTGTAGTCGAGGTAGACGATCCGCGCGGCGTCGATGGCCGGCGGCACGCCTACGGCCGGATTGCCGAAGCGCACCGCGAAGCCGACGCCCTGGCTCGCGCTCATCAGCTGCATCGCACCGTTCTGTTCGGCCACCGTCACGCGATAGCCCGCGCGTCGCAGGATCTCGGCGAGCCGCTCGGCGCTGACGGCTTCGATCGGCGCATCGTGTGCCGCGCGTTCGTCGGCGGTGTTGGTTTGCTCATGTTCCATGTCTGTGTTCCCGGTATTCAACGAATCGATCGGTTCGGGCCGGCGCCGGCTCGCGGTCACTGCCCGCTCGCACTTGCACCGGCGCTCGCGGCCGATGCGGCGGCCGCCGACGCGGGTGCCGCAGCCGGCGCGCGTGCGGCCGCGTCGTACTTGCCCGCATACAGCGCATCGCCGTAGCGTTGCGCGAGCTCGTCGTACTTGACGCGCGCCGACTGCGCGAACGGCTGGCGCGACGCGAAGAACGTGCCGATGCCGACATGCTCGTACGCGTCGAGGATCTCGTGGCCGACGCGATACAGCGCCGCATTGTGGGCCTCGCAGGTTTTCAGTTGCGTGTCACGCGCGGCGAGATCCTGCTGCGCCTGCACATGCTGCGCATCGCGCGTACGCGACACGGCGAGCAAATCGTCGTACGACGCCTTGTACTTCGCGAGCGAGCGCGCATCCTGCTCGCGCGCCGCCCGTTCGGCCGCCAGCGCGCGCTTCGCGGCCGCTTCGGCGCCCGTGTCGCCGCGTGCGGCCGCGAGCTGGGCCTGCGCAGCCTTCAACTGGGCGAGCGCGTCGTCGCGCTGCTTCTCAGCGGCCGCCTTGTCGGCCTGCAACTGCGCCTGGTTGTCCTGCAGCTGGCGCAACTCCTGCACGGTCGAGCGCAGCTGGCTGCGCAGCTTGTCGTCGATGCTCTGCGCATGCGCCGCGCCGGCCGCCAGCAGCAGCAGCACGCCCGCGAGCATCGTGCGATAGGTCGTGTTCAT
Source organism: Burkholderia sp. B10 (assembly GCF_004368385.1). NCBI lineage: Bacteria > Pseudomonadati > Pseudomonadota > Betaproteobacteria > Burkholderiales > Burkholderiaceae > Burkholderia > Burkholderia sp. B10. Next base: position 12,983 of record NZ_PQMX01000034.1, read on the forward strand.
GCGCGGCTCCGGTCAGAAACGAGCGTTGAGCTCGAGCTGCAGCACGTCGATCGACACCGGCGGCCCGTACACTTCCTTCGAGCTCAGGTAGCGGGCCGACACCCACGTATCGCGCGCGACCGCATAGGCCGCGCCGATCACGTAGCCGCGCGCGTTGGTGCCGCCGAGATGGAAGTCGGAATCGTTGAATGCGTCGAGCACCGCGTCCGGCTGCAGGTACTTGTATGCGATCGAGAAATTCCACTGGCCCTTCTCGCGCAGCTCCGGCTCGCCGATCGTCGCCTTCGCGAGGAAGCCGTTCGGGCCGCTGCGATAGTCGGCGCGCGTCGCGTTCACCGACGTCGACTCGTAGTTGTTGACCGGCAGCGACGCCGCCGCGAACGCCTTGTTGTCGTTGTACGCGAGGTTGCGCACGTATTCGCCGTCCAGGCGCAGCTTGATGCGATCGGCGACGACCGTATCCCACTGCGCCTTCAGGTCGAGCAGCCGGTAGTTGTACGCGAGACCGAACAGCTGCGGCTGCGGCGTCATCCCCGGTGCGAGGTTCGGGTTCTGCACGATGTTGCGCAGCGCCATCAGCGTGTTGCCGCCCTGCATGAACACGGGCGCCTCGTTGTCGGTGCTGCAGCTGGTCGCGCCGAGATACAGCGCGCACGGCGACGACAGCGTGCCGCGCATGTTCTGGAAGTCGTAGTACGCAACCGCGCCCCTCAGCCGGTTCCGCGCGTCGATCTTCCAGTCCGCGCCGAACTGCGCGCCGAACATCCACTTGGTATCGCTGCCGGCCTTGTCGGTGCTGTTGGACGGGAAGTTCTCGCCCGTGTACTGGATCGGGAACACGCCGAGCGTGCCGAACAGCGTGACGTCCGGATTCCACGGCAGCGCATGCTGCAGGTTCGCGGCGAAGCCGTCCATCATCAGGTCGTCGGAGAACACCAGGTCCGACTTGAAGAACGGGTTGTCGAAACGGCCGGCCGTCAGGTTCAGCCACGGCGCAGGCCGGTACGCGAAGAACGCCTTGTTCAGCCAGATGCTCTTCTTGCCCCAGCCGCCGCCGGCCGTCCCCGTCGTGGACACCGGGCCGTTGTCGTTGCCGCTCGCGAGCTGCAGGCCGGCGATCATCTCGTCGGACAGCGTCGCGGTCACGCCGAGCCGCGCACGGTAGCGCAGCAGGTTGTTGCGGTTTTGCGTGGTGTTCTGCGTCGGCAGCTGCGTGGTGTTGGTGTTCGAGTTGATGTCGAAGCCGCCGCCCTGGTTGATCGCCGCGAAGTTCGTCACGTTGTTCGCGTTGCGGCTGCCGTAGAAGTGGTATTCGTCGCGCACGCGCATGTCGCCGTCGAGCTTGATGCGCGACACCCAGTCGGGGAACGTGTTCGGCTGCGCCCAGTTCTCGGCCTTCGCCTGCGCGATCACCTCCTGCTTCACCTGGTCGCGGATCTGGTCGCGCACGAGCTGCGGCACGTACGGCACCGCGACGTCGCCCGGCTGCGTCGGCGGGTTCACGACACCCGCAGCGGCCGCGACCGGCACGCCGGCGCCGCGCGCGGCGCGCGCCTGCACGGCCTCGCTGCGCGCCTCGCTGATCAGCTCGTTCGCGTTCTGCTGCGTGAGCACGCCGCGCTTGACGAGCAGGTTGATCAGGTTGATCACCACGCTCTCGGTCGGCGCGGCCTTGCCCGCCGCGGCTTGCGTGGCCAGCGATTGCGCGTGCGCGGTCGACGCGCAGGCCAGCCCGAGCGTGAGCACCGCCGCGCCGACGCGCGACAGGCGCGCGGGCAGCGCCCCGCTGCGGGGCGCCGCGCCCGGTCCATTCATCTTGTGACTCATCGAAGCACTCCGAACAATTTCCGTTTCTTGTGCGGCAGCATCCGTGCGACGGAGCTGCCCCTTGGATTGATTCGCCATTCGCGCGCGGTGCGTCATGCGGGCTTGCGCCCCTGCAGCCGCACCAGCACCGGATACGCGGTCGCGGGCGGCGGCGCTTCGTCGACCCGGCCGAGCGACTCGACCGCCGCGAGCACCGCCGCGTCGATCTTCGCGTCGCCGGTCGACTGCGCGATCGTCACCTTCGTGATGCGCCCGGACGCGTCCATCCACAGGTTCAGGCTACCCGCGAAGCGCGCGCCGCCGGCTTCCTGCACGCCCTTGTCCTGCTCGATCGCGCGCTGCAGCACGTACACCATGTACTGCGCGTAGCTCGCATTGCCGAACTTGCCGCCGCCGCCGCTGCCGACCATCCCCGAACCGTCGCCCGCGCCGATGTTGAAGCTGTCGGTGCCGGCCTGCGCGGGCGCGTTCATCGTCATCTGCTTCGGCTGGTCGTCCGACGGCTTCGGCGCTTCGGACGGCTTCGGCGCGATCGTCGGCCGCTCGACCGGCGTCTTGACCTCGTCCTTCACCTTCTCGGGCGGCGGCTTCTTCGGCGGCGGCGGTGGCGGCGGCGGCAGCGGGATCACCGTCGTCACCTGCGGCGCGCTCGCGCGCTTCACGCCGGCCGTATCGCCCGCGAAATGCCAGATCAGCGCGGCGAGCGCGGCCAGCGCGAGCGCGATCGCGACCGGCTTCACGTAGCGGCCGGGGCCCTTGTGCGGCGGGCCGCCGTTGTAGGTCATTTCCATCGCGTCAGCCGCCCTGCTTCGCCTTGCCCGTCACGAGGCCGACCTGCGACAGGTCGAGGCGGCGCAGCAGGTCGAGCACGTCCATCACCTTCTGGTATTGCACGGCGGCATCGCCCTTGAGCACGATCGGGAATTCCGGGTTGGTCGCCTTCTCGGTGCGCAGCCGGCTCTCTAGCTCGTCCATCGTCACCGGATACGCGTCGAGAAAGATCTGCCCGGAATCGGCCACGGTGATCGCCTTCGTCTTGGGCTTCGCGAGGCTCGCGGACGAGCTCGCCTTCGGCAGATCGACCTTGATGCCCTGCACCGACGCGGTGGTCATGATGATGAAGATGATCAGCAGCACGTACGCGAGGTCCAGCATCGGCGTGATGTTGATGTCGTCGTACGGCTTGTCGTCGTCCTGAACCTGCATGGTGGTCTCCTGCGTGCGTTCAGTCGGCCAGCACCGCGTGATCCGGCGTGCGGTGCGCTTCGGCGAGGCGCGTGACGAACTCGTCGACGAACACCTGCATGTTGGCGGTCACGTTCTTGTTGCGGATCAGCAGGTAGTTGTAGCCGAACAGCGCGGGAATCGCGACGAACAGCCCGGTGACCGTCGCGAGCAGCGCGGCCGCGATACCCGGCGCGATCGCGTTCACGTTCACGTCGCCGGCCGCGGCGATCGCGGCGAACGTGATCATCACGCCGACCACCGTGCCGAGCAGGCCGAGGAACGGGCCGCCGGAGATCGCGATGGTCAGCAGCACCATCGACTTCGACAGCCGCTGGTTCTCGCGCACGAGCGTCGCGTCCATCGACGCGCGAATCGCCTCGATCGATTCGCTGGTGATCACCGTGCGGCCGTTGCCGTCCACGCGGCTGTGGATCTCGTGCACACCGGCCTTGTAGAGGCGGTACAGCGACGACTGGTACAGCCGGCGCCCGTCGGCGCTCGCCTCGTCGACGTGCGCGAGGCCCACCAGATGACGGCCGGCCACTTCGCGAAAGCGCTGCACGAAGTACTGGTTCGCCTTGTCGACGGTGCCGACGTAGCGCGCCTTGGTCCACATCACGACCCACGACACGAGCGCCATGCCGAGCAGGATCGTGATCACGACCCAGGCGTCCACCGTCACCGACTGCACGATCACGCCGAAGTAGCCGAAGCCGAAGCCCGACTGCTTCTCGTCCGCGCCGTAGGCGACGAGCTTCGATTCCGAGCCCTGCGCGAGCGCATCGAGCGCGAGCGCGGCCGGCGTGCGCGCGATCTTCGACAGCCGCAGCTCGTCGAGTGCACCGTTGTACGCGGCAAAGCCGGCCGGCGCGCCGGCCGCGTCCGCACCGACCGTCGCTGCGCCGTTCAGCGCCGGCAGCACCGCCGCGACCTGCGCGGCCTGCTTGCCGTTCACGTAGACGGTGAGGTTCTTGCCGTCGGCGGTCACCGCGAGATAGGCCCACTGGTTCGCGGCGAGCGGCGCCGCAGTCGGCGTGCGCACCGGCGCCGCGCTGCCGGCCGCGCCGTCGACCTGCGCGAACGGCACGCCGTTGTCGAGGCCGATCAGCAACGCGTTCGCGCCGTCGCGGCGGCCGTACAGCAGCGTGTTCGGCGCGAGCGCGGCCGGCTTGACCCACGCGCTGAACGTGAAGCTGCCGCCGGCCGGCACGTTCAGCGACGGGCTCGCGGGCAGCGTCAGCGATGCATTGCCGTCGAAGCGCGCGCCCTTGCCGACGATGCCGTCCTCGATCGCGCGCGACGTCGCGTTCTGCGCGTTGTTCGCGTACGCGGTCGCGTCCTTCGGCGGCGTGCCCGGCGCGCCGTTGAAGTGGTACACGAGCGTGTAGTCGGCGTCGAACGTGTCGGCCGGCTTGCCGCCGTCCGGCGCCTTCTTGTTGCCGTAGTACATCCAGATCGATTCCGCCGCGCCCGCCGGCATCTTCGGCACGTCGACCCAGATCAGCGCGACGCCGAGCACCGGGTCGTACTGTTCGACGTGGTAGTTCAGCGGGGTCTTGTCGTCGGCCGCGACGAAGCGGATGTCCGCGCCGTTGTCGGCCAGCCCGTCGAACTGGAAGTTGCCCGAATGCAGGCGAATCAGCAGCGGCACGCGGCCGGCCGACTCGGCGAGGTTCGCGCCTTTCGGGCTCGCGTCGATGGTGATCGCCTTCCGGTACGACCAGTCGTTCTGCCACCATGCGTTGGCAATGCCGGGCAGCACGCCGAGCATCGCCGCCAACAGGAAAAACAAGACTCGCTTCACGATCCACTCCCCGAATGTGCGGGCGCCGCGCTCGCCGCAGCGCCCCGGCACGGTCAAAAAAAAATCCGTCAGAACCCCAGCCGTACGTAGAAATCGAAACGCGGGCTGTACTGCCGCGTATAGACGCCGGCCTTCAGCGGCCATCCGGCCTCGAAATCCGCGCTCGCGTACTTCATCAGCTGCAGCCGCGTGCCGACGCCGACGCTCATCAGGTTGAAGCGCGACGTCTGCTCCGGCAGCGGGCTCAGCAGCCACAGATGCGCGGCGTCGAAAAATGCGTGGAAGCGCCACTCGTTCACGCGGCTGCCGACCGCGCCGCCGAGCCACTTCGACAGCGACGGGCTGCGCAGCTCGAGCGACGCGATCACGCCGCTGTCCGCGGTGTCTTCGGCCTGCATGTAGCCGCGCACGCTGTTCATCCCGCCCGCGGCGAACTGCTCGCTCGACACGAGCGGCGAGTTCGACAGCTGCGCGCTCACGTGCGCGTTGGCCTGCATGTCGTTCGCGAAGCGCTGCGTATGGTTGACGTCGAACTTGCCGTACACGAAATCCGGCGTCGCGTTGTAGCGCTTGTTGTCCCAGGCACCCCAGTCGCTGCCGAGGCCGCGGATGTTGGTCGTCAGCGACGCGGAGAACGACGTCTGCGAGTTCGTCAGGCTCAGCTGGCCGCTGTACGAGAACGTCACCGGCACATAGGTCAGCGGCGCGGTGGAGGTCTGGCCGACCACGCTCACGTTCTCGTCGTAATGCTTGCGGTCGATCTCGATGCTGACCGTGTGCGCGTAGGTTTCGGATCCGGGCAGCGCATAAATCGCGGTGAAGCCGTACGTCGTGCCCTTGCCGAGCACGTTGGTGCCGCCGACCGACGCGACGTTGCTGTCCGAATGCACGACGGTCGCGAGGAAGCTCCAGCGCGTGTCCCTGATCGGCGCGAGATACGAAAACGCATAGACGCGCGCATCGTTCGGATGCTGCGGCGCGATCACGTAGGTGCCGGAGATCACGTGGCCGAGCTGCCAGAGGTTCGAGTAGCTGAGGCTCGCACTCGTGCGCAGCGCGGACGTGCCGGGGCTGTTGTCGTTGTTCAGTTCGAGCGTGCCGTGCAGCGGGCTGTGATCGTCGACCTTGAGATCCACGTCGACCGTCTGCGGCATCGTGCCCGGCTTGAGCACCGGAATCACCTGCCGGTCCGCCGAGCGGTTCAGGCCCGTGAGCTGCTGCTGCGCCTGGTTGAAGTCGGGCACCTTGCCTTCGGCGAGCGCGGGCACCGCGTCGCGGATGTTCTGCGGCGAGTCGTATCGCGCACCTTCGACGCGCAGCCGGCCGACCTTCGCCTCGGTCACCTGCAGCAGGATCACGCCGTTCTTCACCTGCTGCTGCGGCAACTCGACGACGACCGACTGATAGCCGCGATCCTGATAGACCTTCTGCAGCGCATCGCGCGCGCCGTTCACGTCGGCCAGCGTGCGGCCCGGCCCTTCGAACGGATAGACGGCCTTCTCGATCTCGAGCGCGGGCAACGTCGTGTTGCCGCGCACGACGAATGCGTTGACGTCGAACGTCTGCGGCGCCGGCGCTTGCGGCGCGGCGGCGCTCGCGGCCGGCGCCGCGGCGGCTTGCTGTGCGCGCACGCCCGGTGCGCCGCACAGGCCGCCGGCCAATACGGCGCCGGCCAGGCATCGGCATCTCAGCCGCCATCGTTCGCGTGACTTGCGGTCTACTCTCGGCGGCATGCGCCATTCCCCTATGTGGTTCCGATTCCCGGACCGGCCGTGCTGCATGCGCCGCCCGCTCCGTTATCAAATGCCTGTTTCACTTTGATGACGCTTGGTTCGCCATCCTTATCGTGGACTGCGCGGTGCGTTGCCGAGATTTCCGATACCCGCAGCCGTAGCATCGAACGATGGCGCCGTTCGTGTCGCCGCCGTCGCACTGTCGAACGGCCTCGACCGTGTCAATCGGAAAGGACGAATCGTCATCGCACAACCCGCAACCATCGACGCGGCCGCATCGCATTCGACCGCGTCGCGAGCGTGCCCGATGCACCGGCTTGCCGCTCTCACCTACCTAGACGGAACGAAGTACGCATTGCCGCAAACTTTTTTGTGCGAGCAGCCGGCGCGACGCCTAACACGTGCAGCCGCCGCTCGGCCCGCGAATACGCGCGGCCGACGGCGCCGCTCCAGCAGCGGCGTCGACGGCATGCGGCCTGCAATGCGCGCACGGCGGAAGCCCGCGCGCTCGCGCGGGATGCCGTGCAGGAATGTGCGTGGCCCCCGGTTTCGTATGCGTATCGTTTGCGTGGCCATCACGGCTCTACGGCGTTGCACTTGCTTGCAGCGTCGGCAAACGTACGCCGCCCGACGGGCATCGCGCGATGCGCGACGCGCCATGCGGGCAGCCCGACCATCGTCTGATGCTATCGGGAAGTTTTTGTGACATTGAGCTGAAGATATCCACCAGAGCGACGGCGATCGCGCACGCATCGTGAAAGGCTGCGGTATCGCGCGCCCCGATCCGTCTTAATCAAATGAGAACAACACGCCGACGAAGGGTCCGTTTCATGTCATTCGCCACGATGCTCGTGCGCTGGCTCGCCGGTCGAATCGCCGGCGTGGCCGCACCGCCGAACCCGCAGCGCGCGGCCGTCGCCCGCAGCACCGTGCCGCCGCGTCCGTCGCGTCCGTTGCGCTGGCGGGCGCCGTGGCTCGCGTGGCAACTGCTGTCATGGTGCGCATTGACGCTGCTCGCACCGCCGGTCTGGTCGATCGGCGCGCTGCTGCTGGTCAACGCGTCGAGCGACCAGCCGCTGTTCTGGGCATTCGCCATCGCGATCGTGCCCGTCGCGAACGGCATCGCGATCGTCGCGGCGAATCAGCGCCATCACCGCATGCCGTTCACGCGCCGCTCGACGGTCGCGCTGTTCATGTTCTTCGTTGCGACGGCGATCGGCTGCACGCTGTTCGTGCTGCTGATGTGGCGCTCGCATGCGATCGCGGCGCTGGTCGGGCCGCTCGCCGTCGACGGCGGCGACCTGCGCCCCGCGACGCTCGCATGCTGGGTCGCGGCGCTTGCGGCGACGTTCGGCGTCACGTCATCTGCGCATGCGAGCATCGCTCACGCATGGCTGGCGTTCGAGGCCTGAATCAGGATCTGAACGCGGCTGCGACCACATAACGGGGGCACGCGAATGCATCGATACGGAAGATCCTGTGCAACACGCGCGCCGCGCGCGCGCGGCATCGCGATCGTGACGGTGCTGCTGGTCGTCGCGCTGGCGGCGACACTCGCGGCCAGCGTGCTGTGGCGCCAGCAGGTGGCGACGCGCGACGTCGAGAACCAGCGGCTCGCGACGCAAACGATGTGGGTCGAGCGCGCCGCGGTCGAATGGGCGCGTGCGCTGCTGCGCGCGCAGAACGCGACGTCGAACGTCACCTTCGTCGGCCAGCCGTGGTCGACGCCGTTCGCCGACGTGCGGCTGTCCGACCTGCTGCCGCCGGATGCGATCGCGGTCAATGCAGAGCTTGCGCGCGCGTCGATCGCCGGCAACGTCGAGGACGCGCAGGCGCGCTTCAACCTGCTGAACCTCGTGTCGCGCGTCGCGCCGGGCAAGCCGTGGCAGGCCAACGCGGAAGGCGTGCTCGCGTATCGGCGCCTGCTCGGCGCACTCGGGCTCGACGCCGCGCTCGCGCAAGCGACGGCCGACTACATGCTGCGCTCGCTGCGCGACACGAACGGCCCCGACGGCTGGCCGCTGCAACTCGTGAGCGTCGACGATCTCGCCCGCATTCCCGGCTACGACGCACGTGCGATCGATGCGCTCGCACCGTTCGTGACGGTGCTGCCCGACCTGACGATGGTGAATGCGAACACGGCGGCCGAGCCGGTGCTCGTCGCGGCGATTCCGACCCTGTCGGCAAGCCAGGCAAAGCGGCTCGTCGACCGGCGCGCCACCGCGTACTTCGTCAGCACCGGCGACATCGCCGAATATCTGCTGCCCGCGCCGGGCGGCAACGCGACGCTGCCCGACGGCGCGGCCGTGGGCGTCACCAGCGGCTACTTCATCGTGCATTGCCGCGTGCATTCGGCGCGGATCAACGCACGCGTCGACACGCTGATCGCGCGCTACGGCAGCGGCAACTTCACGTGGACATCGGTGATCTGGGTGCGGCGGCTCACGAGTTGAAGCGGGCCGCGCTGGTTGCGCAGGCGCCGCCGCGCTAGACGGGCGACGACTCGGTCAACCCGACCGTGCGCGCCGCTTGCGGGGCCATCGCACACTCGAACGTCAAGCGCGTGAGGCTCGTCTCCCGCACTTCGCCGAGCAGGCGGTTCCAGTCGTCGATCGACACGAGCAGCGCGATCGGCCGGTTGTATTTCGTGACCATCACGAGCGCATCGCCCGCATGCCGCAGCGCCTTCGACGGATTGCTGCTGAAGTCGCGCGTCCCCATCGCGATCGTGCGCAGGCTGAACACGTTCGCGGCCGTATCGTCGCCGTCGTCGTGCAGCAGCCGTTCGAGCGTCGCCGCGCGCAGCAGCGCCTGCGATTTCGCGGACAGCCGGTCGCGCCGTTTGCGCCGCTCGCTGCGCGGATCGACATGCACGGCGAGCAGCCGCACGATCTGGCCGAGCGTGGTCGCGGGCAGCTGGTCGTAGCGGCGCCACCAGTCGGGCGGCAGCGCGACCATCATCCCCGCGTAGACCGCGGTGACGCCGTCGGCGATATGCGCAGGAAGACGCTCGGCGTTGCGCGCGTCGAGGTCGAGCGCCGCGCCGATCACCTGGGTCATCATGCTGAACGCGTTGTACGCGAGCGCCGCGATACCGCACGCGAGCAGCGACGCGCGCGCCGGCGCGTCGCCGAACGGCGCACCTTCCCGTACCGGCTCGAGCGGCAACGGCAGCGCGTCGCGCCAGCGTCGGCGCGACAGCTGCACGATCTGCACCGCATCGAACCGGGCGGGCGACAAGTCCGTCAACAGCGTGGTCGTCCCCGCAAGCTCGCCGTCCGCCCGCGCGCGACGCCATTCGATGCGGCGCAACGCACCGGCCGCATCGTCGTCGCCCGCCATCGCGACCGGCTGCTCGTACACAAGGCCGTCGCCGCATGCGCCGGCCTCGCGCCACGCACCGAGCGGCCGGCATCCGCTTGCGCGCCCATGTTCGCGCAAGATCAACGCGCCGCCGCGGCGCGGCCAGCCCGACAGGATCGCATCCGCATCGAAGCCTCCGTCGACGATCCACAGCTCGCCGGGCCGCACCGTCTCGAGCAGCGCGGCGACGAACGCGCGCGCGTTCTGCCGGCCGCGTTCGACCGGCAGCAGATCGACGATCAACCCGAGATCGGGATCGTAGACGGGCAGCACGCGCGCGCCGGTGTCGGGCGCGCGTTCGCGCGCAGCAGCGTCGCGCGGCCGACCGCCATCGCCGGCATCCGGCGCGGCCATCCATCCGTCGTCCGCGTCCTCGAGCACGCGCAGCCGCATCCCCTCGAATCCGCGCTCGTCCGCGCGCACCGCCGCGATCGGCTGCAGCAGCTCCGCGCTGTCCTTCACGAGCGCACGCCCCCAGCCGGCGCGCAGCCGGCTCATCGCGTCGTGCAGCGCGGCGACCGCGGCGCCGCCGGTCGATGCGCTGCCGCCCGCATCGGATCGCGTGCGCGCCCGTGCGGCGATCGCCGCGATCGCATCGACCGCGCGCGCGAACAGCGCCTCGCGGATCGGCTCGTCGTCGGGCTCGCCGCCTGCATCGTCGCGCGTATCGGGCCAGTCGTCGTGCAGCGCGCATTGCAGCATGAGCCGCGTCATGATCGCCATCGGGCTCTGTTCGACGAAGCGTTCGACCACCGCGCGCGTCATCGGGCCGCTCCGTATCGTTCGCCCCGGCACGCTCGCCGTTGCCGGGCCGCAGCAGCCGCCTCGCGAGCGACCGAACGCGCACCGCCGCCTGCCGTCGCGGCGCGCGGTTCGCCATCGACGCACGCGGTGACGCGCACTTTACTTACGCGCACGTCGCGACGATGCCTGACTGGCGCCCGGCGCAGGTCCGGCACGGCGGCGAGCTGCTGCAATGGATGGTCGACCATATCGTTGCTCTGCAAGAATCCGCCCGTTGTTCGAACGCTTCCCGTTTCTGTGTGAACCGCCACGCGACGTGGACGATCGGCTAGACGCCGCGCGGCGTGGCACGTACGACTGCCCGCGGCCGGCCGCTCACTGCGCCACACCCCACGCCCCACGCGGCGGCGATCCGCAGGCCCGCATCGGCCTCCGGTCCCGCTTCACGGCCCCCTCGCTCTCTCGTATACAAGGTCGAAGCGGGCGCGCCTAACCCGCAGAATTTCGCGCACGACGCGCTGCCGCGCAGACGAAAACGATTCCGCCGCGGCCCGGCATGCCGCGTGGACCGGGCGCTCAATGCGTACGCGTCGAGCCGCCCCGCTCCGGGCCGCCGATCGCCGCGAGCACGGCCCACATCCAGATCAGCTCGCGCACGGTGCGCGCATGCTCGTCGCTCTGCGCGCGCCAGCGCCGGAACGCGTCGAGTTCGTGTTCCGTGGTCTCGCCGGTGCGCAGCCACAGCAGCCAGCGCACCGCGCCTTCGCGGATCGCGTCGGCGCGCGCGTGCGCGGCGCCGGAATCCGCATCCCGTTGCGATTCGTCGATCATCACGCCACCGCCCGAAGCTGCCTCGACACCGATCCCCCGCGCCGCGCATCGCTGCACGGCCGGGGCGCCCGCCATCCACGCCCCGGATCCGACCACGCGCCACCGGGCAGCCGCATACGGCGGCCCGACGTTTGCCGGCCCTCATTGATCAGGTCGTATCGGACGACGGTAACCCGCAACGCGCGCGCGGCAGCGCGAGCGCGCCGCCCGTTGCGGCAGAGGAAGGAGAAAGAAGGCGAAGAACGCGCCGGTCAGCTCAGCAACACGATGTTGCCGGGCAGGCGCGTGATGTGCGCGCCGTACAGGCGGCCGACCATGTCGATCACGTCGTCGAGCCGCGCGATCGGAAACTGCGCCTGCATCCGGTTGGCGCCGAGCGCGGTGCGCCGCAGCACGACCCGGCCGGGACGATAGCGGTTGATTTCGTCGATGACGCTCGACAGCGGCACGTCGTTGAACACCAGCATGCCGCGCCGCCACGCGCTGATCGCGCCCGGATCGGCGCGCGTTACGGGCTGCACGCCGCGATCGTCGTAGACCACCTGATCGTCGGCCTTCAGCGTGCGCGCGCCGCGCGGATGCGCGAGCGCGACCGTGCCGGACAGGCACGTCACGCACACCTGCGCACCGGTGCGCCGCACGTTGAAGCGCGCGACGGTAGCCTGCATGCGGCCGTCGCCGGCGACCACGGTCACCGGCTGGAGCGGCGTCGCGCGGCCGGCGAGCGGCGTGGCCGCGTCGATCTCCGCCTCGCCCGCGACGACTTCGACACCGTGCGCGGCATCGCTCGCGGGCAGCATGTCGATGCGCGTCTGCGTGTTGAGCGCGACCGTCACGCGCGACGACAGCGCGACGCTGCGCTGCTCGCCGGTGCCCGTGTGGTAATCGGCGGTCAGGTCGCCGAGCGACGGCCACAGCTGCAGCGGCGGGCGCACCGCGAGCCACGACGCGCCCGCGGCTACCGCGAAGCCGATGAACGCGCGGCGGCCCGTGCGCATCGTGCGCTCGCGCTTCGCGACGCTGGCCCACGCGGCGTTCGTGCGTTCTTCCTGCGCGAGTTCGGCGGCCGCCGTGCGCAACGATCCCCACGTGTCGCGCAGCAGCGCGGCCGCCTGCGGACGCTGCGCGCACCAGCGCTCGAACGCGTCGGCGTCGGCCTGGCTCGCTTCGCCCGAGCGCAGACGCAGCAGCCACGCGCTCGCTTCGTCGAGGGCGTCGTGGGCGGGTTCTGCCTGGGCTTTCGTCATCATCCGGGTACTCAAAATTTACGCGGCCCGCCTCGCGAGCCCGTGTACGAATCGCCGTCTTCCTGCATGCGTTGCAGGCAGTACTTCATCGCCGCGCTCAGTTCGCTTTCGACGAGCCGCAACGAGATGCCGAACTGCTCGGCGATCTCGCGGTTCAGCAGCCCGTCCACGCGCGCGGCCAGCAGGATCGCACGGCGCCGCGGCGGCAGGCCGAGCAGCACGTCCTTCAGCGTGTCGACCTTGCGGCGCGCCGCAACGATGCGCTCCGGGTCGGCCAGCTCGTCGGGCGTCTCGAGCAGCGTTTCGACGTCGTCGTCGTGCAGATGGCGGCGCTCGCGGCGATGCTGGTCGATCGCGACATTGTTCGCCATCCCGAGGATGTAGGCGTCCGCGTTCGTCACCTGCGTCGACACGTTGGCGTTCTCGAGGCGCAGCCAGGTCTCGTGCAGCGCGTCGGTCGCGCCGTCCTTCGAGCCGGTCACGCGCTCCAGACGCCTGACCAGGTACGCGTAGCGCGCCGCCAGCAGCTTCCGGAGGCCGCCGCGCGTGGTGTCGGACGTATCTGACGTATCGGACATGTCGCCCTAGCCTCGCGACGCCGCCGGCGGACAACGAAAATGCACGCCGTTGCCTTCCGGCCGCAGCAGGATCGTGACCGGCTGCGGCAGGTCGGCCGGCGGCGCATCGTCCAGCTTCAGCGCGCGCAACGCGTGCAGCACCGCCGCGTCGCGGGCGGCCGAACCGCTCGATGCCACCATGTTGACTGCCACCACCGTCCCCCTGTTGTCGATGCGCACCTGCGCGACGAGTCGATAGCTGCCCGGCACGGCCGCGGGCTGCGCGCACAGCGCATCGATCAGATGCGCCTGCAGCATGCCCGCGAACGCACGCCGCTCGCCCGATTCGCCTATCCCGTCGATCGGCAGCGCGGCGTCCGATGCGTCGGCCGCGGACGGCGCCGCATCGGCGGCCGGCTGCGCGACGATGATCGCTTCGTCGGGGCGAGCGAATTCCGCGCGCAACCCCGTTCCTGCCAGCATCCGCTCGAGCGCGTCGCGCGGTGCGAAGTCCCCCTGCACCGGTGCGCTCGTGCGGCCGTCGAGCAGCGGCGCCGGCGCGAGCACGAGCAGCTCGGTCAAGCGCGCGAAATCCTGCAGCGCCTTCGCGAGCGGCTGCGCGCGCAGCGCGAAGTGCGCGACGCTGCCCGGCGGGCGGCCCGCGACACCCGCCTCCTGCGCGAGCGCGCCGCGCAGGCACGGCACGACGAACACGAGCCACGCGACGAGCGCCACGACACCGGTCGGCGCCCGTGAACGAGTCATGAATCCCTGGTCGGAAGTGGAGTTGCACGCCGCGTGCCGGAACGCATCCCGCCGACAGCCGTACCGTCGCGAGCGAACGTCAGATTGTGAGCGGCCACTGTGACAGCCAGGTGAAGCGTGCGGTCGCGCGAAACCGGCCCGCCTCATGCGCCGCATCGCTCACGGCCGGCGCACGACGAAGTTGCCGATACCGGTGCCGACCACCGCCATCCGCACGTCGCCGGACCACAGCGTGATCGTGACGGGCACGTCGATGCCCTCGTTGCCGAGCACGACCGGCGACGGTGCGTCGCCGCCGCCGGTGTAGCGTACGGTGACGCCGGTCACCGCGGCGCCCCAGCGGCGCGCGCGATACAGGTCGTCCGTCATCGGCGCCCAGCCACCGCCGTCGGTGCGCTGGACGAACCGGTAGCCGCCGCCGACCGCTTGCCATGCGATCGGTATCGAGCGCACCTGCGCGTCGTCGCCCGCCGATTCGAGCAGGTTCGCGAGCCGCTGCGCTTCCTCGGCGAGATCGGTACGGCGATTGCGCGACGGCGTGAGCGTGACGACCGCGACCAGCAGCCCGACGATCACGAGCACGACCAGCATCTCGAGCAACGTGAAGCCGCGTTGCGTGCCTGCGCGCGGCCGCCGCGCGTCCGTGGTTCGTGGGTTTTCGTGCCGCGTCATCGTGGATTCACCGTTGCGTCAAAGAATGGAAAGCGTCGCCCGAACCGCCCGATCGCCATGAAACCGCTCACGCTGCTCCACACCGTCGCGTCCCGCGCGGATCCCGTCGCCGTCGTCGCGACGCTGGCCGCCGCGGCCGCGCTCGTCGCCGTATCGCTGTATGCGGTACGCGTGCTCGGCACGACCGCAGCGCCGGTTGCCGCGCCGATGCTGCCCGCACCGCCCGACGTCACGGCCGGCGCACGGCTGTTCGGCGCGCCGCCCGATGACGGGCGCGATGCGGTCCGGGTGCTCGGCGTGATCGCATTCGACGCACGCCGCGCGGCCGCGATCGTCGGCGTCGGCGGCGACGCGGCCCGCGTCGTGTCGCGCGGCGCGCCGATCGGCGCAACCGCGACGCTCGCCGACGTGCGCGCGCGTTCGATCGTCGTCGAGCGCAACGGGCTGCGCCGCGAGATCACGCTGCCCGCGGCCGGGCACGCCGACGCGTTCGTGCGCTGACACGCCCATCACTGCACCATGTTGTTCAGCTCGATGATCGGCATCATCACCGCCAGCACGATCACGAGCACCACGCCGCCCATCGCGAGGATCAGCAGCGGTTCGAGCAGGCTCGTCAGAAACATCGTGCGGCGCTCCAGCTCGCGTGACTCGCCTTCGGATGCGCGATCGAGCATCGTCGTCACGTCGCCGGTCGCTTCGCCCGAGCGGATCAGGTGCACGAGCACCGGCGGAAACGTCTTCGTATGGGCCAGCGCGCGCGACAGCGCCGAGCCTTCGCGCACGCGCACGATCGCATCGTCGACGTTCGCGCGCATCGCGCGGTTCGACAGCGTCTCGCCGGCCGCCTGCAACGCGCGCAGGATCGGCACGCCGGCCGCCGTCAGAATGCCGAGCGTGCTCGCGAAGCGCACCGTGTTGTAGCCGCGCACGAGCTTGCCGGCGAGCGGCGCGGTCAGCACCCACGTGTCGAACCTGAGGCGCGGCGCATCCCGCGACAGCACCTTGTGGATCGCATAGACGATCGCGACCGTCGCCGCGAGCGACGCCCACCACCAGTGCCGCACGAAACCGGACAGCGCCATCATCACGACCGTCAGCGTCGGCAGCTGCTGCTTCGTGCTGGTGAACACGTTCGCCACCTGCGGCACCACGTAGCTCAGCAGGAACGTGACGATGCCGAACGCGATCAGCGTGACGATGCCCGGATACGTGAAGGCCAGCAGGATCTTTTGTTTCAGCGCGTTGCTCTGCTCGATGTAGTCGGCGAGCCGCGCCAGCACGACGCCGAGCTTGCCGGTGTGTTCGCCGGCCGCGACCAGCGCGCGGTAGATGTCGGGGAAGTCGCGCGGATGCTGCGTCAACGCATTCGCGAACGAATGCCCGCCGACCACTTCCGCGCGGATCGACGCCATCAGTTCGCGCACGTATTCGCGCTCCGCCTGCTCGCTCAGCACCGACAGCGATTCGTCGAGCGGCAGCCCCGCGACGAGCAGGCTCGCGAGCTGGCGCGTGATGATCGCCTGTTCGCGCTGCGACAGCTTGCGGCCGAGCGACAGACGCCGCTGACGCGCACCGTTCAGACGTTGCGCGGCCAGTTCGACGACGAGCGGGGTGAGGCCTTGCGTGCGCAACTGGCTGCGGCCGGCGCGCGCGCTGTCGGCTTCGAGCACGCCCTTCAGCGTGCGGCCGGTGGGATCGATCGCTTCGTAGCGGAATGCCGACATGCCGGGATTCTCCTGTCACGTACGCGACCGCCCGCGATGACTTGAGACGGCAAGGCGGATCGCGTCGCCCGCGCAAGACTAAGGCGCGAACCGGCGCAAATTTGTGACGGATGTTGGGCTACCTTTTTGATCGCGGCCGATTATCGGCCGATATGATTCAACTCGCCTCACAAAAAAACGATTTCATAACACGCACCTTAATCTCCGAATCTTTAAATCACTCGCTCTTATAATGCAGATCGAATACTCGATTCAATACGTTTCGCCGATTTAAATACGCCGACGAAAACGTCGTTCAAGCGACGACGCGTGAAATGTTACGCACCATTCGACATGAAACCGACTTGGCATTGGGTTAGCGCTTTGCAGTGCGCCGGCTCGGCGCAAGCGCGGCGCCCGGGCGAGCATTGCGACGATGCGTCGATGCGATGCCCAACATCCGGGACGCCGGTCCGCAGCGAACGCAGGCGAAATAACCGCATCGCCAATTCCAGTAACGAAAAGCCGTATTCGCTCAAAATGTTACGCATCATTCGTTATGAAAAATTCACACGGACATTTTCGATTTACACCTACATTTACCCGGCGGTCCACAAGTATTCCAACCGCAGTAGCAGGGGTTCCCGTTTATCTTCGTCCAAGGAAATTTCTCATGAAATCCAGCAAGCGCAAGATCTGTCAGGTCCTGGCTCTCGTCGTCGCGGGCATGGGCGCATCGGTGGCGATGGCCGCCGGCCCGGTGCTTCAGGGCGGCGGCTCGTCGCTCGTCGCACCGACGATCGGCGCCGTGTCGCCGGCGTCCGGCGAAATCGGCCTGTTCGGCACGTCCGAAGGCACGTTCACGTACTACTCGGTCGGCTCGGGCGCCGGCCAGAACGCGTTCCTGAACAACCAGCCGACCTTCTTCGGCTCGGGCGTGACCGGCACGGTGCATTTCGCCAACAGCGATGCCGCGCTCACGACCGCTCAGGTCAGCGCGTACAACAACACGGGCCTCGGCACCAGCAACGGCCCGCTGATCCAGATCCCGTACATCGTGACGGCCATCACGGTGCCGGTCGTCAACGGCCCTGCCGTGACGAGCACGACGACGCCGCAAACGACGCCGGGTCAGGCGCACAGCGTCGCGCTGAACGACGACGACCTGTGCGGCATCTTCTCGGGCAAGCTGACGAACTGGAACCAGGTCACCAACCCGGAAACCGGCTCGGCCTATCCGCTGAACAAGGCGATCTCGGTCGTCTACCGTGCGGACGGCAGCGGCACGACCGAACTGCTGACCCGCCATCTGCACGCGGTTTGCACGACGGCCAATACCAAGACCGGCGTGTCGTTCGTCGATTCGCTGACGTTCGCGAACACGGTCGCATTCCCGTCCGGCGTGCCGGCGAACTTCGTCGCGGCGTCGGGCAGCGGCGGCGTGCGCGCTTCGCTCGCGTCGTTGTCGGCTGCCGGTACGGCCGCCGTCGCGTATCTGAGCCCGGACTACACGAACACGTTCCTCGCGTCGCAAAGCTCGGTCGTCACGTCGTCGGGCGCGCTGCAACTGCCGATCGCGAGCCTGTACAACACGGCGGCCAAGGCGTACTACGCCCCGACGTATACGAACGCCAAGACGGCGCTCGGCACGATCGCTCCGCCTTCGGGCATTGCCGCCAGCGATCCGACCAACTGGGTGCCGGTGTCGGGCTCGGCGTATACCGCATTGGCGAACCCTGCATCCGGTTATCCGGTCTCCGGCACGAGCCAGATCATCCTGAGCCAGTGCTATGCGAACGGCGCCGCGGCTACGGCGATCCACGACTTCCTCAACAACCACTACACGAACGCGAGCTACGCGTCGGTCGTGCACGGCAACGGCTTCGACACCGTTCCGTCGAGCTTCCAGACCGCGATTTCCGCGAACTTCCTGAGCAACTCGAGCGGCAACTTCCTCGACATCAACGACTCGACCATCTGCGGTTCGGGTGGCTACGCGGGCCGGTAAGCCGGATCGCTTCCGAATCGGCGCGCGGATGAAGCGCGTCGAGTGACGGACGGAGCCCCAAAGGTCGGAAGCCGACCTTTGGGGTTTTTCATTGCGGACAGCGCAGCGATTCACGCGAGCCGTGGTGAAGCGATGCATCGGGTTCGAACCGAAAGGAGAGAGCCGAGCGCCTGCGCGATACGGCGCTGCCCGATGCGGCACAGTGAGCCGATAACCGATCACGCTGGGGCCGAAGCACACGGCGTCTGCGACTGCCCCAGCGTCGATGAAATCTCGCCAAGCACTACGCGCGTCACATCGTCGATCTCGATGTCGACTTTCCGCGGCCGGCGACCGACGTCACCCGTCGCCGCCCCGGCAGCGCGCGTCCCGCTGCGACGCGCGCTTCAGAACCGGTTCAGCTTCGCCAGCTCGTCCTTGCTCAGCAGCGTCTTCTGCGTCGCCCCCGGCGCGCCGAAGCCGAGCAGCGAAACCGAATTCGACGAATCGTAGCCGACCTGCTCCGGCCTGCGCCGCTTCGATCCGCCATCCGGACCGTTGTCGCCGAAGCCCTCGACCTGCACGCTGATCGTCCAGCGACGCGGCGCGACGCCCGACGCGTTGTTCTTCGCAATGTCCTGCGCGGCCTGGCTCGCGGCCGAGGCGGCCGAACTCGCGGCGGTCAACGCCCCGGTGTTCACCGCCTGCACGAGCGGGATGCCGTTCACGGTGCCCGTCACCTGGATGTTGTCCGCATTCACGACGTGCAACGCGGCAACGTTCAGGTTGCCCGCACGAATGCCGGCGTCGCCCGCATCGACGGTGCCGCGCGGCGCGATCAGATTCACCGTGCCTTTCGGCGCGCCCGGTATGCTCTGCAGCGTCGCGATGCCGGCGCCCGTCACCTGCCCGCGCGCGTCGACGGTGCAGTAATGGTTCGCGTCGCACACGTACTGCGGCGCCGGCGTGTCGGCCGCCGTTTTCGCGCCCTTGCCCGCGTTGATGTCGCCGCTCGAACTCCAGATCGTCATGTCGCCGCCCTGCTCGGTGAAGATCCGGCTCTGCGCGAGCAGTACGCTCTGGTCCGTGAAGATGTCGACGTTGCCCTTCTCGAGCGTCAGGATCCCCATCGTGCCGGGGCCGGCGACCACGCTCCCGGTGCCGTCGACGATCTGCGGCGGCGCCGTCGTGCTGCCGACGAGCGCCTGCCCGCCGGGGCCGAGGATCGTCACGTCGCCGCCCTGCTGGGTCTGGATCGTCGTGCTGCGAATGTCGAGATTGCCGGTCGCGACCTGCCGGTTCGCGCCGTTCGATCCGCCGCCCAGACTGTTCGCCGTATAGCCCAGCGAACCGGGGAACAGTGTGTTGATCGCCTGATAGCCTCGCGCATACTGGCCGCGGTACGGACTCGACGGATCGTTGTAGTCGGCCCCGACCTGCGCGAGCACGCCGAACAGCACCTTCTGCGCGAAGCGTTGCTGCACATACGACGGCAACGCCTGGAATTGCTTCCACGCTTCGGCGGCCGTCAGCCGGCCGACGTTCGCGAGCGCCGCGTCGTGGTCGGCCTGCAGCCCCGTATCGACGCGCAGCCCCGCGTCGTACTGCTCCATGAACGCGATCAACGCCGGCGTCGCGCTCGGCACGCCGGCGACCGAACTGCCCGGCGCGACGTAGGCCGCCACGAAACCGGGAACATCGATGCCGGGGCCCACGCCGAACAGCACGTCGAGGTTCGCGCTCTGGTGCGGCAGATTCGGGTTGTTCGCGTTGCCGACCGCGTCGATGCCCGTGAACACGTGCGCGATTCCGCCTGTGTTGGCGTGCTGGTTGTAGAGCTCGGCCTGGCTCGTCAGCGGGCCGATGTTGCGGCCGGCCTGGACATCGAACCAGCCAGGGCCGCCGACCGACAGGACCGGCACCACGCCGCTGCCGTTCTGAGGCGTCGGCGTGTCGTATATGTCGCGGCCGGCAACGATCCGCGTCACGTCCGAGCCGCGCAGGTTTTGCCCCCAGAACGCGAGGTTCACGATGTCCTGTCCGGCCTGCACGAGCGACGGCTTGTCGATCGACAGCGTGAGGAGGTTGCGATAGAAGCCATCGCCGTCGGCGGACGTGTCGGCGACGCCGTTGACGATGCTGCCGTTCACGCTGTAGATCCGCGCCGGGGTCGCGTCGTCCCCGTGCAGCGCCGTGCGCGCATGGGCGGCGAGCGTCGCGTCGGTCAGCGCCGGGATCGCGGCGACCGGCAGCGGGTTGGTCGGCGACGGCATCGTCGACGGATCGGCGTCCGACAGGCCGAATTGCGTCGCCGGCGCCGTGTCGCTGCCGACCGACAACGCCGCGGCGTTGGACAGACGCACCGACCGATCCGCGATCAGGTTCAGTTGTCCGAGCGCCGACGGAAACAGCGTACCGCCCGATTCGACGTCGATACCGCCGCTGAATGCGGTCAGATTGACGCTGGCCGGCAGCACGCCGTTCGCACCGGTCAACAGGCTGCCGATTGCGCCGAGCCGGATATCGCCGGTCGTCGACGACACGTTCACCGACGAGGTCGGCGAGTAGCCCTGGCTGTCGGCGTACTGCCCGTAGTACTGCAGGTTGATCTGGTGGGTCGGCGAATCGCCTGCCTGAGGGAACGCGCTCGCATACGACGGATCGAGCACCGCGCCGAGCTCGACACCCTGTCGGCCGGTCACGTCGAACACGCCGTCCTGGGTCGCCAGGATCGTCGATACCGCTACTGGAGCTTGCCCGGGGATCGACACCGGCACCGCGATGTCCGAGCCGATGCTGCCGCCTGCCGAGATCACGCCCGCGCCTTTCGCGACGAAGTAAGTGCCGCTCAAAATGTCGCCGTCGGCGCGTACCGACAGATTGCCGCCGCCGACGGTGACGGGCTGGCCGGTTGCGTCCTTGTACCAGGTGGTCGGCAACGACACCGCGAGATCCGAAATATTCCCGCCGGCACTGAGCGAGACATTGCCGCCGACGCTCATCACGCCCTGGTCGAAGGCGCCGAAATCGATCGAGGTCCGGGCCAGCGGAGCAACGAGTGTGTTGCCGTCGGCCGTTTTCGCGCCGGTGATCTGCATCCACTGCCACCAATACTGGTCGATCGAGTTACCGGCATTTCCGGTCACGGTTCCGTTCGCGTCGATCACCTTCTGCATGCCCTTGATGTCACGTCGCGCATGAATCGTGATGTCGCCGGCCGAATCGGGATTCACTGCCGAAGTCACCAGAACGTCCTGCAGGCCGGCGACGTTGCCATGCGCGATCGCGGTCGTCAAACCGACCGGCGGCGCGCCTGCCGCCGGCGCGCCGGCCGTATAGATCACGCCCGGAATGATCAGCGTCGACGGATCGGCGACCCGCGACGTGTCGAACAACGACACGTCGTTGCCGGCCGCCACGTCGATCGATCCCTTGCCGGTCCGGATCGTTACCGGTTCGACGAGCGTCAAGCCGTTGCTGTCCACGTAGCCCGTGTGCCCGCTCAGCACCACGTTGCCGAGGTTGGCGGAAGCCGCCGCTGCGTTCGTGGACGTCGAAGCCGGCTGCAACGCGAGCGGGTTCGCGCTCGACACATCGGCGCCGGACACGATCCGGTACGACGAGCTTTCGCCGCCGAGCAAGGTCGCGAAAGCGACCGGTAGCGGATTGTTCGCGGTCGGCACGTTCGCCGCCGCGTTGCCGGGTAGCGCGCCGATATTCACGACGCCGGTATCCGGCACCGACGAAGGCGCAATGGGCGCATAGAACACGTTGTACGCACGTACGGGCGGTGTGAACAGGCTCGGGAGCCGACGATTGAAATAGCGTGAATATGCGAGCATATAGTTCGCGTAATCGGCAAGGTAGGCACGCTGCTCCGACAACGTCGCGTTCGCGGCCAGGCCGGTCGGCGGTGTCGGTGCGGCAGGTGTGCCAAAACTCGTAACCGTCCTGGGGGTGTACCCATTCATGTAAGTGCCGGGCGCGGGGCCGCTCGTGAGGTCAGAGCCCCAATAGGCCGTCAGATAGTCGCTGTAGGTCGAATGATCGGCCAGTACCGGCGCCGGCGTAACCGACGGCCTGACCGGCAGAATGTGCCCGGTGTAAATCGATGCGGAATTCGGCGACGTCCACGCTTCGATATCCTGTTGCCACGCGCCGGTATATGACAGATATGCCGAGTAATAGCCACCGGTCTGCCCCGTCAGCGGCGATACCAGCATTGCATTCGGATCCAGCGACGTGAGGCCCGCCGTTCCCCCGTTCGTAAACGTCACGGTCACCTGCGTCGGATCGTCAAGCGACACCAACTGGTCGAATTGCTGCTTCGCGTCCGTATAAGTGCCGGTTGCCGTAGCCGGCCCCGATCCGCCCAGGATCGACGCCACCTGGCTCTGATAAAACCCGTCCGAAATGCTTGCGTACGCATCGAAATCGTTGGCCGCGCGGAACGTCAGCGTCGGCGCGATCGTCGACCGATAGCGGAAATCCGGCGTGATGCTGCCGCTGTTGTTCGGTGCGCCCGCGCCGAGGTTCCAGTTCGACAGCACCGAGATATTGCCGCCGTTCACCGCATGGCCCGGATTGGCGAGCTCGATGCCCGGCGCGACGCTGAAATTCTGCAGCGATGCAGCGGCGAACTGGCCGGCGACGCCATCCGGTCCATGCTGGACGAATGCCATCAGCGTGCCCGGCGCTGCGCCGGACGCGTCGGCGCGATACCCGTAGAACGCGACATGATCGGCGTTGGCGGCCGCGGCGGCGAAGTACGCGCCGGACAGCCCGGTGAAGCCGCTGCCGGAAATCCCGTTGCGCAATTGATCCTCGGTCACCGCCGTCGACTCTCCGGTCGCGTCGTTGACGAGCGTTCCGCCGCCCGCGCCGCCCGGCGTATAGCTGTACGTCGCCGGCGTGCTGCCCGGCACCGTGAACGTGCCCGCCAGCAGATGGCCGCTGCCGTCGTACCAGCCGGCCGGATCGACGAGGCCGTCGAAATGCTGCGAGCCGGTCGTCGCATCGGCGGTGCTCCACACCGCATACGCTTCGACCGTCGTCTTGCGCGACCCGCGCACGCGGCTTCCGTCGAGCACGACGTTGACCGTGCCGTCGCGCAGCAGCGGCGCGCGGAAATCGACCGTGCCGTCCAGCGTGCCGCCGGGCGTACCGCCGGACACGTCGATCGACGCATTCGAACCGAGCCGGATCGCGCCGGACTGCGCGGCCGACACGTTCTCGTAGCCGTAGCTCGCGTTGTACGGATCGGCGACGGCCGGATCGAACGTCGCGCTCGTGCCGATCGCGACCTTGCCGCCGCGCTGGCTCGCATCGGTTGCCTTCGCGAGCAGCGAGCCCTCGATATCGACGCCGCTCTTGCCGTACAGGCTGATCTGCCCGCCCGCCTTGCCGGACGCATCGATCGTCCCCAGCACGTCGACGTTGCCGTTCGCCGCATCCGACGCGTTGCCCGCGCCGCCGTCGGCCGTCAGCGACACCGCGTGAGCGGACAGCGCATTGCCGGCCGACAGCGTCAGGTTGCCCGAGCGCGTGTGAATGTCGATCGACTGGTTCACGCCGCTCGACGCGAGCGTCTTCGCCAGCGCGTCGAGGTCGGCCGCACCGGCCGTGTCGAGCGACAGCGAGCCGCCCGCATAGCCGCTCGCCGCGCCGCCCTTGATCGTGCCGTTCAGGTTCACGACCTGCTTGGGCGCCGACAGCGTCAGGCTGCCCGCCGCGCCGCCGCCCTTCGCGCCCGAGAAATCGAGCGTCGCGCCCGGCTGCAGGTCGACCGTCCCCGCATCGGCGGTCAGCGTGATCGAACCGGCCGGCGCGTACTGCGTCACGTCGAAGAACTGCTTCGACACGCCTGCCGAACTGACCGTCGAACCGCTGCCGATCGTCAGATTGCCGGTGGTCGCCTCGAGGCTCACGTTGCCGGCCGGCGCCGCGATCGTCGCGCCGTTGTCGGCGAGCGTGGCGCCGACGAAGTGCCATGCACCGCCGACCGGCGTCTGCGGCAACGCGGCGCCCGCCGCGCCGTTCAACGTCAGCGCGCCGGCCGTCTTCACGGTCGACGCGGAACGCGTATCGGCCAGATACACGGGCGCGTTCAGCGTCACCGGCAGCGCACCGAAATCGAACGTCCCCGTGCCTTGCCCGACGATGCCGGCGCTCGCGCTCAGGTTCGCCGACGCGAATCCGCTCAGCGACTTCGTGCCGGCGCCGAAATCGATCTCCTGCGCGTTGACCGTCAGCGTGCCGCGGCCCGGCGTGACGGCGCCGTTCGGCGCGCCCGTCTCGTTGGTGAACGCGATCTGCTGCCCGTTCAGCGTCACGCGGCCGCCGTCGCTCGTGAAGGTGCCCGCGCTGAGGTCGACGTGCTTGCCGAACGTCGCATTCACGTCGCCGATGAAGCCCATCGCGCCATAGCTGCGCAACGACACGAGATCGGCGTTCGCGAACTGCGCGAGGCCCGACGGATCGATCACGAAACCGGGCAGGCTCGCCGCGGCTGCGCCGCCCGCATTCGTGAACGTGATCGCCGAGCCGTCCACCGTGATCGCTTTGGCCGACAGCAGCGCGCTCGGGTCGGCCTTCAGCGTGCCGGACGAATCGAGCAGCAGCGCCTGTCCGCCCGACAGCGTCGCGCCCGCGCCGACCGTCAACAGCCCGGCGCCGGTCGCGCCGCTGCGCGTGAGCGGCGCCATCGCGCCGTTCGATACGCGCAGCAGCGCGCCGTCGCCTGCGATCGTGATCGGTTGATCCTTGGCCGCCGGGTAGTCGCCCGCCGCCGCGATCGATGCCCCGGCGTCGACGCGCAAGCCGTTCGCCGCATTCGGATCCGTACCGCTCGCGTCGGTTCTCGTCGCGATCAGGATCTCGGGGCCCTTCAGCGACGAACCTGCGTCGTTCGACACGACCACGCTGTTCGCGATCGGCGTGATCGTCACGCCGTTCGCGGTCGCCGCACGCGTGCCGCCGATCAGCAGGCTGCCGGCATTCAGCGAATCGAGCGCATCGCTGCCGATCTGCAGATAGCCGGCCAATGCCGCGCTGCCGCTGCCGGTGATCTGGATGTCGCGCGACGCGATGTCGACCTCCGCCGGCGCGCCGAGTGCACCGGGCGCCGCGTTGAGCGTCGCGCCGAGCGCCAGCGCCTTGGTCGCGGCGAGCACGAGCTGACCGCCGTCCACCGGCAGCGGCGGCGTCACGTTGCCCTGCTTCGCGGCCTGCGCGGCGAAGAAATCGTTCGCGCCCTTCAGCGTGTACTGCGAATACTGCTGCCAGGTTGCGCCCGACTGCACGTCGAACAGCGTCGGCGTCGCGCTGCGGCCGCCGGTGACCGCGTCGGCGAAGTAGCCGGCCGTCGTCACGGTGCCGTCCGGCCGCACCTGCGTCGCGCCCGGAACGACGTTGCCGCCGGTGCCCGACACCGTCACGCGGTACGCGCCCGGCAGCGTCGCGTACTTGCCCGGCAACAGCGTGTAGTAGCCGGGTTTCAGGCCCGGCACGCCGGACAGGTACACAGCCTTGCCGATCGCGTCGTGCAAGCCGGCCTGGCCGACATCGAGCGTCGCGGTCGTGGTCGTCGGCGTCCCGTTGCTCGCGACGCCCGGCTGCAGCGTCTGCGCGAACATCGGATCGTATGCGGCGACCGGCGACTGGACGCCCGGCACGATTGCGTAGACGTTCCCGGCGCCGGCGTTGACCGGCACCGCCGTTGCCCCGTTGCCGCTCGCATAGCTCACGTTGTATTGCGCCAGCACGTCGCGCGTGCCGCCCGTGCCCGGCACCCATTCGGCGGCCTGCAGATCGCCGCCGCCCGACAGGTCGATCGTCGCGCCCTTGCCGAGCGCGACGCGCGCGCCGTTCACGCCCACGTACTTCGCGGGCGGCGCGTTCAGGTCCCCCGCCGACGCGCCGGCGAGCGGATTGAACTGCCATTCGACGCCGTCGATCGTCGTGCCGTACGGAATGATCGACGTGCCGTTCGAGACCGACGTGACGCTGCCGTTCGCGAACGTCACCGAATCGGTCGCGACGAGCGGCAGCGTGCCGAACTGTTTCTGCGTCGCACCGCTCGCAGGATCGCCGACGCCGAACACGAGCGCGCCCGACGGCGCGCGCACGGTGCCGCCCTGCACGATGTCGGTGGCGTCGACGAGCAGCGTGCCGCCCGCCGACAGTGGCGTGCCGGACGCGCCGGTCGAGCCGAACGTGACGGTGGTCGGCGCACGCTGGCCCGTGACCGGATCGACGGGACCGACCGCATCGACGATGAAGGTGCTGCCGGTGGCCGGATACAGGCTCGCCGCATTGAACGTGACGTTGCCCGGCGTGTACAGCACGCCCGGCAGCAGCGCATTGCCCTGCTGAGACACGCTCGTCGAGCTCAGACGGATGTCGCCGCGGCTGCTCAGGTTCGCGTGACCGAAGTTGTTGAGCTGGATCTGGTTGCGCAGATCGACGAACGACGCATTGACGTTCAGCGTCGCATCGGACAGCGTCTCGACCGGCGCGAACTGCGGCGTCGACGACGTTGCCGTCGGGCCCGCCAGCGCGACGTACGGCGCGTCGATCGTCACCTTCGTGCCGAGCGGGTGAGCCGGCGCCTGCGACAAAAGGGCGTCGAGCGCCGAACCGGCGGCGCCCGGCTGCTGCGGCGTCGCCAGCAGCGTCTGCAGCTGGTCCATGCCGATCGCGGCGATGCGCCCGCCATTGAGCGTCACCGACTCGGGCAGCGCGAGGCTCACGTTGCCCGCGAAAGCGATCGTCGGCACCGGCGCCGAAAGCGGCGACGGCGTGCTGTCGCCCAACACGAGATTCGCGATCCCCGAACCGTCGAGGCGATCCGCGGCGAACTCGATCACGCCGCTCGGCTGGCCGGCCGCGCTATCGGCCGGCGTCGGGACAGCCGCGCCCGGCGCGAACCCGGCGGGCAGCAACGTGCCGCTCTGCCGCACGACGAGCGCGGTCGCGCCGGGCGAACCGCCGTTCTGGTGCGGCAGGATCGTCAGCGTGCCGCCGCGCGCTTGCGACGCGCCGCCGTGGCCCGCCAGCTTGCCGTCCGCGAACAGCCCGTATGCGGCCGACAGCGTGATCGAGCCGGCGTCGCTCCACACCGGTTGCGACGCATAGGCGCCGTTCGCCTGCAGGCGGTCGAAGTTCGTCGACGCGCCCGAGACGTCGATCGTCGAGCCGGCTTGCGCGACCACGTAGCCGGCATCGCTCGACAGCGTCACCGAGCCGCCGGGCAACACCTTGCCGGTATGCGGCGTGACCGTCGTCGCGCCGATCCTGACCGGCGCGGCCAGCGGATCGGCCAACGCGACACCGGCCGCGTCGAGCGTCGCATCGGCGCCCAGCCACACCGAGCGGCCGGCGCTCGGCGTGAACACGATGGCTTGCCCCGGCTGCGCAAACGGGCCGCCGCCCGTATCGGCGCTCAGCGTGATCGAGCCACCCGGCGCGACCACCGAGCCGAGCACCGTCACCTGCAGCGGCGAACCGAAGCCGATGCTCGCGCCGGCATCCGCATGGATCGACGCGCCCGACGCCAGCGTCACGGCGCCGGTCACGTCCGCATAGGACGGCGGCGGGCCATTGGGCGTGCTCTGCCAAGTCAGATAGTTGCCGCCCGTCAACACGAGGCTCGTCGGTTGCCGGTGATAGGCGTCGAGTTGCCCGATCGTCGTCAGTCCCGCCGACGCGAGGTTCGCGCCCGAACCGGTGCGCTGCAGCGCGAGCGCGTCCGGCATGCGGTTGCGTTGCGTCAGCGCGAGCGTCGCGCCCGGCGCGATGGTCGAGCCGTAGTACGCGTTCAGCACGTACTTGCCGAAGCCCTGCTGCGCGAAAAAGCTGTCGGGCAGGTACACGTCCCACGGCGAGGCGGCCGAGCGGTCGCCGCCGATCCGCAAGCCGAGCGCCTCGAGCGTCAGCGTGCCGCCGCCCGAAAAGCCTTCGCTCAGTATCGTGCCGCCCATCGCGATCGTGCCGGCGCTCGGCTGCGTGGCGGGCAGCGGCGCACCGCCGTCGAGCGTGTGACCGAACTGCCTGGTCGCGCCGGATGCCGCATAGGTCTGCAACGTGACGTTGCCGCCGCGCCCGACCGGCACGCCGTCGCGCATCAGCAGTTGCCCGTTCGCGAGCATCTCGCCGCCGCTCGACACGTCGAGCACGCTGCCCGGCTGCAGCACGATCGAGCCGGTCGCATCCACGTCGGCGCCGTTCACGCGCGTCGAGCCCTGCATCGCCGACAGCGAGATGCTGCCGCCGTCGACGAACTGGCTGTTGCCGGGCGTGGTGCCCGGCGCGGCCTGCACGTCGTTGTTCACCCACTGGCCGGCCGCGTCGAGCGCGCCGTGCGGGCCGACCACGACATTGCCGCCGCTCGTGACCGAAATCTTGCCGGACGGCGCCGAGACACGCCCCGCGATGTTCACGTCCGCGCCGATCGCCGAGCTGTCGAGCGAAACGGAGCCGCCGGGCTGCAGGTTCAGCTGCGTGCCCTGCGCGACCTCGATGCCCTTGCCGGCGTTCTTGTCGCCGGTCACGTTCAGGCTCGCGAAGCCGCCGCGATTCAGCGTCGCCACCGGCACGACCTGCGTGGCCGGCAGATTGTCCGGATCGTTCGCGGCGAGCGCCGCCGACGCGCTCGGGTCGAGCCGCGTGTCGATCGAAAAGCCCGGCATCAACGCGCCGAGCTGCGGCGCTTCGTTCTGCAGGATCACGAGGCCTGCGATGCCGTTGATCGTGAGCGACGTGCTGGCCGCGGCGTTCCACGCCATCCCGGCCAGCGCGCCGCCGGCCAGCTTCGGGTCCGCGCCGAGGTTGAACGTACCGCCCGACGGCAGGCTGTTGCCCTGCGTCTGCTTCGCGCCGCCGAACGCCTGCGCGCTGACGTCGCCGTCGAGCACCAGCGCCTGCGACGCGAACAGGTCGAGCGTGCCCGCATTGCCGCCGACGATGTAGTCGGCCTGGTACGCGGCGCCCGTCTGCAGCGGGTTGAACCACGACTTCGTCACGCCCCAGCGCGGATGGCTTTCGACGAACTGCCCGGCAATGCCGACATAGCGCTCGTACGGGCTCGCCTGCCCGATCGGCACGATCGCGCCGTTGGCGTCCACCAGCCGCGTCGTGTTCACCATCCCGCCGTCGTAATGCACGTAGCCGCCGTTCAGGTTCATCGACGAACCGGTCGCGGTCATCACCTCGTTGCCGGACAGCGTGATCGTGCCGCCGTTGGTCAGCAGCTGGTCGACGGTGCGCGGAATCAGGTTCACGTAGCCGGACAGGTTCAGGATCGGGCTGCCGACCCACTGCACGCCGTCGCTGCGCGTGCCGGTCAGCGTGCTGTCGACGACCACGCCCTTCAGCCCGAACAGGAAGCTGTTGCGCAACAACGGCGAGTCGGCCAGCTCGTTCTGGCCGATCCGGTCGATGGTCAGCAGCGTCTGCGAGATCGGCGCGTGCACGTCGGCCAGCCCCGATACGTCGATCGTCGCGCCGTCGTCCACGTAGATGCGGCCCGGCACCGCGCTCTGCCCCGGCGTCGAATTCGACACGACGGACGGCACATAGGCCGTCACCGACACGTTCGAGCCCGGCGCCTCGATCAGCGAGCCGCGCTGGAACCACACCGAACCGGCCGTCATCGCGATGCCGCCCGGCGTGAAGGTCGTGCCCGGCGTCGACGTCGCCGTCTGGCCGGCGCTGTCCGCCAGCACGGTGGTCACCGATTGCGGCCCGAAGCTCAGCAGGCCCGCGCGATTGACGTTGTCGGCACCGCCGGTCCCGCTGGAGACCAGCCCCGAGCCGGGGTACGGATTGCCGAGCGGATCGTTCGACGCATATTCGTCCGCGGTCGAGATCGTGATCGTGCCCGGCGTGTTCACGCTCGTCGTCACGCCGACCACGCCGTTCTGGGCGACGCGGCTGCCGAGCAGGTTCACGTTGCCGCGCGCGGCCTGGACGATGCCGGTGTTGGTCAGCGTGCCGGCGGGCGTGACGTCGATCGTGCCGCCGGTCTGCAGGTCGGTCTTGACGATCTGTCCGCTCAACTCCGGCAACAGCACCTGCGGATTAGCCGTCACGCCGGCGGTGTTGGGGCGCAGGCTCACGCCGACGCCCGCCGCCAGCACCACCTGTCCGGCCGTCGCGGAAATGCTGCCGGCGTTCGTCACGTTCGGCGCCGCGACCAGCACGAAGCCGCCGTCGCTCGCCGTCCCGTTGGTGTGCGTCGTGATCGACGCGCCCTGCTCGATGGTCACGTCGCCCGGCGCCTGATACGCGCCGCTCAGCAGCACCGGGCCGCCGAGCCCGAGCACCTCGTTCGGGCGGCCGATGGCGCCCGCCACGCCGCTCGAACTGCCCGATTGCGGATAGGCCAGGCCGCCCGTCTTGCCGGGCTGCACGCTCAGGAACTGCAGGTTGCTCGCGACGATGCCGTCCGCGGTCGGCACGAGCTGCTTCTTCATGTCGAGCAGGTTCAGCGACGACGCGACCAGCGAATGCACGTTGACCTGCGAGCCGGCACCGAACAGCACGCCGTTGCGGTTGATCACGTAGACGGCGCCCTGCGCGGCGATGTTGCCGAGGATCTGGCTCGGCCGGCCGCTCGGATCGTTGACGCGGTTCAGCACCGCCCAGTTGTTCGCACCGTTGGTCTGCGTGCCGCCCGACTGGTCGAAATTCAGCGTGGTCTGACGGCCGACGTTCATCGTCTCCCACGTGAGCACCGCATTCTGGCCGGTCTGCTTGACGTCGACGTTCACGTGCCCGTTCGCGTCGACGCTCTGCGTCGGCGCGTTCGCGTTGAACCACAGCACCGGGTTGCTCGTGTCGGCCGTCGCGCCGGCCGCCACCTGCAGCCCGCCCGGCGCGAGCCCGTTCGGCACGCTCGACGGCAGCTTCGCCGCGGCGGCGGCCGCGTTCTGCTGCGCGGCGATCTGAGCCGCGATCGCATGCGCGGCGTAGCCGAGGTTGCGGATCGACGGCTGGCTCGCCTGCGCCGCCTGCTGCGGCGACACGCCGAGGTTCGGCATGCCCGGCACGCCGCCGGCCGCGCCGCTGCCGCCGCCTGCGGCGCGCGCGGTGGCCGCGCCGAGGTTCATGATGCCGGCCGCGTGCGCATGCGCGGACGCCGCGGCCAGCAACATCAGCGCAGCGGCGCGCACCAGCGGCCGCAGTTCCGAGTTGAGGGTCGAGCGCGACCCCGTCGCGTCAGATTGTCGTGCCGTACGTGCGCGTGCTGCCATTCGTCACCCCGAATCCTATGAAATGGCGCTCGGCGACGATCGCGCCGCCCACGACGCCGATCCGTTGCCGCGCCTGGTCGTTGCGCGTCGGCCGGAACCCGGCCGCGGGAATCCCGAGAACATACGAAGGCCCGATGGCAGCGACATGGCGGGTGTTACGGACCATTCCGGCCGCGCGCGAATGGTCCGTAGCTTTTGTCACAGTCGGCCGGCCGCGTGGGCGCGCACACGCGCGGCGAGCGCATCGGCCACGCGCTCGACCACCGCCGGCCAGTCGCCCGGCAGGCGCTGGCGGAACAGCGTCGCGTGCGGATACCACGGGCTGTCGTCGCGCTCGAGCAGCCAGCGCCAGTCGGGCACGCGCGGCAGCAGCACCCACACCGGCCGGCCGAGCGCGCCGGCCAGATGCACGACCGACGTGTCGACGGCGATCACGAGATCCAGCACGTCGACGAGTGCGGCCGTTTCCGCGAAATCGGTCAACGCGTTCGCGAACGACAGCACGCCGCCGGCCGCGAACGCGGCGGCGTCGCGCGCGCGCACGTCGACCTGCAGGCTGACGAAGGTCGCGTCGAGCGCCATGAGCGGCGCCAGCGCCGCCAACGTCATCGACCGGTTCTCGTCGTTCGCGTGATGCGGATTGCCCGACCACGCGAGCCCGACGCGCAGGCGCCGCGACGGCGCGGCCGCGTCGAGCCGCGCGCGCCAGGCCGCGCGCCGCCGCCGGTCGGCATGCAGATACGGCACGTCGGCCGGCACCGTGTCGAGCGTCGTACGAAACGCGAACGGCAGGCTCATCATCGGGCAATGCAGGTCGAACGCCGGCGCGGGCTGCCCAGCGGCGACGACGCGGCTCACGCCGCGCAGCGTGCCGAGCAACTCGGCTAACGCCGCCGGCGCATCGATCACGACGGTGGCCCCGCGATCGTGCGCGAGGCTCGCGTAGCGGCAGAACTGCAGCGTGTCGCCGAAGCCCTGCTCCGCGTGCAGCAGCAGCGTGCGGCCCGCGAGCGGTGCGTCGCCGGTCCACTGCGGGCGGCTCGCATGACGCCGGTGCAACGTCACGTCGGCGGCGTCCCAGCGCGCCTCGTGCAGCCGCCAGCCGGTCGCGAAGTCGCCGGTCAGCAGACGGCAGAATGCGTCGGAACGGCGGGCGATGCCGTGATTCGGGTCGTGCCGGCAGGCCAGCGCGAAATCGGCGAGCGCCCCCGCGTAGTCGCCGAGCTGCTGGCGCGCGACCGCGCGCGTGCAGAGCTCCTGCGCGGTGCTGCCGGGCGCGGCGGCGGCGGCCGCGTAGCTCGCGAGCGCGTCGTCGTAACGGCCGAGCAACTGCTGCGCGATCGCGCGATTGCACAGCACTTCGGCGTGGGGGCCGCGCGCGGCGAGCGCGCGATCGTAATCGGCAAGCGCGTCTTCACAGGCGCCCAGCGTACGCAGCGCGCCCGCCCGATTGCGCAGCGCGTCGAAGTCGCCCGGCGCGCGCGCCAGCGCTTCGTCGTAGGCACGCACCGCTTCGTCGTGACGGCGCAGTCCGAGCAACGCGTTGCCGCGGCCGAGCCACGCGCCGACGCTGTCGCGGTCGAGCGCGAGCAGACGGTCGGCGCGCTTCAGCAATTCGTCGTGCAGATGCAGCAGATCGAGCGCGACGCAGCTGACGAACAGCAGCTGGGCGTCGTCGGGCATGCGCGTCAGCACTTCGTCGATGCATGCGAGCGCGTCGGCCGGGCGGCCCAGTTCGATCAGCGCATGGCCGCATGCGTAGACGAGTTCGGCGGTCTTGCCGCGCACCACCATCGCGAGCCGGAAGCAATGCACGGCCTCGTCGCCGCGCCCCAGCGCGCGCAGTGCATGGCCGCGTTGCGCGAGCGCGTCCGCGTCGTGCGCGTCGATCTGCAGCGCGCGTTCGATGCTGATCAGCGCGTCGGCGGGACGGCCCAGCGCGCGCAGCGCCTCGCCGCGCCGCACCCAGGCCGCGACGCGCCCCGGCTCGCGCATCAGCGCGAGATCGTATGCGCCGAGCGCTTCTGGATGCCGGCCGAGCGCAAGCAGCGCGTCGCCGCGCACCGCATGCGCGCGCGCATGGCCGGGATCGCGCGCGAGTGCCTGCGCGGCCGCGTCGAGCGCGTCGCGATAGCGGCCGATTCCGGTCAGCGCCGCCGCATGGTTGGTGAAATTCCACGGCTGATCGAGCCCGAAGCGCATCGAGCGCGCGATCTGCGGCTCCGCGCGCGACGGGTCGCCGCGTTCCAGATGCACGACGCCGAGCAGGTGCAACGCCTCGACGTGATCGGGCAGCATCGCGAGCACACCTTCGTAGAGCCGCGCCGCGCCGGCGAAATCGCGCTGCGCGAGCTTCGCGCGCGCGTGTCGCAGCGCGTCGTCGACGGCCGCCCGCAGCGGCGGCGCAGGCACGGTGCTCATCGCGTCGCGCGCGCAAGCAGCGCCGGCAGCGCGCCGCGCACGCGCTCGACCACCGGCGCCCACTGGCCGCCGGCCGGTTGCCGGAACAGCGTCGCGCGCGGATACCACGGGCTGTCGTCGCGATCGAGCAGCCAGCGGAAATCGGGCGTGTGCGGCAGCAGCACGGCGAGCGGGCAGCCCAGCGCGCCGGCCAGGTGCGCAACCGACGTATCGACGCTGATCACCGCATCGAGCGCGCCGATCAGCGCGGCCGTCTCGGCGAAATCGGTCAGGTCGTCGCCCACGAAACGGATCGCGCTCGCGTCGAGCACCGCGCGGTCGTCGTCGCGAATCACTTTCTGCACGCTGATCCAGTCGTAGCGATCGTCGAGCAGCGGCAGCAGCTCGGCCAGCGTCATCGAACGGTTGCGATCGTTCAGGTGCAGCGGGTTGCCGGTCCATACGAGGCCGATGCGTGCACGACCGCTGTCGCCGAGGCGCGCACGCCACCGTTCGACCCGCTCGGGATCGGCGCGCAGGTACGGCGCGCCCGCGGGAATCGACGCGAGATTCGTGCGGAATTCGAGCGGCAGACTCAGCAGCGGGCAATGCAGGTCGAACGGCGGCAGCGGCTCGCCGCGCGCGACCAGCACGTCGACGCCGTCGAGCGTGGCGAACAGCGTCGTCAGCTCGACCGGCGCCTCCAGCACGACGCGCGCGCCGAGCGCCTTCACCAGCGGCACGTAGCGGCAGAACTGCAGCGTGTCGCCGAGCCCCTGTTCCGGATACAGCAGGATCGTGCGACCGTCGAGCGGCATGCCGCGCGTCCAGCGCGGTTGCGCGAAATCGCGCCGGCTGGCGTCGAGCTGACTGTCGCGCCAGCGCCATTCGTACTCGGCCCAGCCGGTTTCGAAATCGCCGGTCGACAGGCACAGGAAGGCGCGCGTGCAGTGGGCGGCCGCATCGTCCGGATCGATGTCGAGCACGCGCGCGTAGGCGTGCAGCGCGTCGTCGTGCCGGCGCAGCGCGCGCAACGCGTGGCCGCGATGGAAGTGCGCGAGCTTGTCGAGCGGCGCGAGCGCGATCGCGCGTGAGAGATCGTCGAGCGCATCGTAGTAACGATGCGTTTCGAGCCGCACGCGTGCGCGCGTGAACCACGCCGGCGCGCACTGCGGGTCGAGCTCGAGCGCGCGCTCGCACAGCGCGTGCGCGTCGGCGTGGCGATCGACGCGCATCAGCGCATCGGCGAAGTTGCACAGCACGACGGTGCTGAGCGGATCGGCGTCGAGCGCGCGCGCATAGCTATCGATTGCGTCCGTGTGACGTCCGAGTTGGCTCGCCGCGTTGCCGCGGGTGGCGAGCGCGCACGCGTGGCGCGGCTCGAGCGCAAGCGCGCGGTCGCAGCGCAGCAGCGCTTCGTCGTGGCGGCCAAGCTGCTCGAGCGCGATTGCGCTGTTGACGAGCGCATCGACAAAGGTCGGCTTCGTCGCGATCGCCGCGTTGAAATCCGTGAGCGCGCGCTCGGGATCGTGCAGATCGAGATGAACGACGCCGCGCAGGAACAGCACGTCGGCGCTGCCGGGCGCCAGCGCGAGCGCATGGTCGTAGCTGTCGGCCGCGTCGCGATGGCGGCCGAGTTCGCGCAGCGCGAGACCGCGCGTGCGCATCGCGTCGAACGTGCGGCCCGCGAGCGCGATTGCGCGATCGCAGTCGGCCACCGCCGCAGCGTGGTGGCCGAGCGCGCGCTGCGTGTCGCTGCGCTTCACGTAGCCGTCGGCGAAGCCCGGGGTAAGTTCGAGCAGCCGGTCGTAGGCTATGCGGCCTTCGTCGTGCCGGCCAAGTTCCGCGAGCAGGCCCGCGCGCTGGAACAGTGCGCGCGCGTGCGTCGGATTGATCGCGAGCGCATCGTCGAGCCGTGCGAGTGCGTCGTGTGTGCGGCCGAGCCCAGCGAGTACCGCCGAGTAGTTCGCGAGCGCTAGCGGCGCCGGCTGGCGCTCGATCGAGCGCCGCATCAGCGGCTCGGCATCGTCGAGCCGTCCCTGCTGGAAACGCAACACGCCGAGCAGGTGCAGCGCTTCCGGATGGTCGGGATCGGCTGCGAGCAGCGCGGCGTACGCGTGCTCGGCCTGCTGCAGCGCGCCGTCGCGGTGCGCGGCGCGTGCGCCGGCGAGTAGTTGGTCGGGGGCGAGCGCTTCGGGGGCGCTGGGATTGGGTTGCCTGGCATTGGACGGGCCGGCATCGGCTCGGCTCGCATCGGGCGGGTTACCAATGGGCGCGCTGTCATCGGGCTGGCTCGCACCGGGCCGGCTGCCATTGGACCGGCCGGCATCGGCTCGCCTGGCATCGGGCGGGTTACCAATGGGCGCGCTGTCGTCGGGCCAGCTCGCATCGGTCCGGCTGCCACTGGACGGGCCGGCATCGGCTCGCCTGGCATCGGGCTGGTTACCAATGGGCGCGCTGTCGTCGGGCGAGCTCGCATCGGACCGGTTGCCATTGGACCGGCCGGCATCGGCTCGCCTGGCATCTGGCTGATGACCAACCGACGCGCTGCCATCGTGCTGACTGCCATCGGCCGATCGCGGCGCGGCCGGCGCGCTCGCGCGTGGCGCTCGTTCCAGGTTCGAGGACCTCGCGCGGCCGTCGAGCGCGTCGTCGTCGCGGCGAAGTGGCGGCAATGCATTGCCGCCACCCGCCAGCGCACGCACCTGATCCGGATCGGACGCCAGCACGCGCTCCCAGCGGGCAAGCGCTTCGTCCGCGCGACCGAGCCGTTCGAGCACGGCCGCGCTGTCGCGCAGCACGTCGAGCCGCGCCGGGTCGGCCGCGATCGCATCGTTGAACGCGGCGAGCGCTTCGTTGTCGCGGCCAAGATCGGCCAGTGCGCGGCCGCGCTCGGCCTCGATCGCGGCCACGCCCGGCCGCAGCGCGTGCGCGCGCTCGAAGCAGTGCAGCGCGTCGACGGATCGCTGCAGCTCGCGCAGCACGAGCCCGCGGTTGAACCACGATTCGCACGATTGCGGGTCGACCATCAGCGCGCGCTCGTAGGTGTCGAGCGCTTCGTCGAAGCGGCCGAGCGCCCGCAGCGCACCGCCGCGATTGCACAGCGCATCGAGCACGAGCGGCGACAGCGCCAGCGCGCGATCGAACGACGCAAGCGCGTCGTCGTAGCGCCGCAGCCCGAGCAGCGTGTTGCCGCGGCGCACGAGCGTCTGCACGTCGTCGGGCGATGCCCGCAGCGCCGCCGCGAAATGGTCGAGCGCCTCGTCGACGCGTCCCTCCTCGCCTACCAGCGCGCCGAGGTCGGACAACGCGCGTGCGCTCGCGTCGAGCGCGATCGAGCGGCGCAGCAGCGCTTCGGCCTGATCGGCCGCACCGCGCTGGAACTGCAGCACGCCGTACAGGTGCAGCGCCTGCGGATGATCGGGTTCGTTCGCGAGCACGGCAAGATAGTCGCGTGCCGCGTCGTCGAAGCGCCCGGCGCCGTGCCATTGCTGCGCGCGGCCGAGGAGCGCCGCCGCTTGCCATTGCCCGGACGCACCGTTCGCCGGCGCGCCCGCGTGTGGATCATGCCGGTGCTCGACCGTCACGTTCGCCCCCTTCCCGTTTGCCGATGCCGGCGACGGGCCGAAGCGGCCGGTCGCGGCGGTCATGTTCGGCACGAGACTAACGGACGCCCGATAACAGCCGTATGACGAAAGTTACGGACCATTTTTGCCGGGTCACGCAGCGCGCGGTCGGCTGCGGCCGACCGCGGCCGTGCCGGCGCCGCAGGGCGTTGCCGCCGCCGTCACTGACCGATCGCGATCGTCCTCACGTATTCGACCGGCGGCGCGCCGATCGTCACGGCGAAGCGCACACCGCGCGGCAGCGGCATCCCGAGCGACGTTGAATTGCTGATGCCGTGCTGCGCGAGAAACTGCGCGTAGGCTTGCTCGATCGCGGCCTGGCTGGTCGTCCAGCCGCCGGGGGCGATCCACACCGCGAGCTGCATCGCGCGTGCATCGCTGCTGACGACGACCTGCGCGAAATCGTCCATGTGCCGCAGCGCCGCGTCCACCTCGGCGAGCGTGGCGAGCGGCTGCGACGCGCTGCGCACGAGTGCGCGCCCGTTCAGCCGGTAGCGCACGACCTGCACGTGCGTCGGCCCGCTGCCGACGCCGAGACGGCGCACCATCACGAGCTCGTTCGGCCGGATGCGCAGCGGCGGCCCGAACACCTCGTCGGCCGTCACGAGGTTCATCAGGTCGAACTGCAGCTGGGAGAAGTAGCGGCCGAGCAGACGCGTTTGCGCCAGATTCGACGCGATGTCGTCGCGGCCGCGAATCGTCGCATCGAGGCCGCGCCACGACAGCAGCGCGATCACCGCGAGCAGCGCGATCGCGACCAGCATCTCGATCAGCGTGAAGCCGCGCGCATGGAGGCGCGCGGGCCGATCAGCGCCGTGCTTCATTCTGGATCACCGTCACGACTTCGGCGAGCACGGTGCCGCTCGATGCCGACGGATAAACGCTGACCGTCACGCGCCGCACGAGCGGGCTCGGCAGCGTGGCGACGGACTGTCGGCAGACGAACCGGTAACGGCCTTGCGGGCACGCGAACGTCTGCGTGCCGGCGTCCGGCCAACTCGACGCGATGCGCAGTTCGCCGAGCGCGTTGTCTGCGCTCCAGAGCGCGAGCAGCCGCATGCGGGTCGTGTCGGTATCCGCGGCGAGCGCGCCGATCGCGCGCATCACGGCGCCGAGCGCCACCGCGACGATCGCCAGCGCGATCAGCACCTCGATCAATGTGAAGCCCCGTCGCGATGCCCGAGCAGCGCGGAAAGTGTCGGTTCTGTCATCGCACATGAGCTGCGTTCGAGTCGGTGAGTCGCCGCCGCGCGGCGTGCGCCGGGCACGCGACGCGTCGCGCAGCGTCGCCATGGCGGACGCCACCCGTGCACGTTAAGCGGAGCGTATGGCACGGACGTGTCGAAAGGTACGGATCATTTTGGGCGGCGCACGCGCCAGGATCACGCCGGTAAGTGACGCGAATGCGTGACGGGGAGCGCAGCAAAGTGGGGAAAGCGGCACGTATGGCAGATCCGTGGCGAAAGCTACGAATCATTTCGGGCGACGCATGCCCCGGCACCACGTCGTTGCATGACGCGATGCGTCGCGAGGAACTGAGGAAATTCGAAGGGTCCGGATCGTTTCGGTCGGACCGCGGGCGGCCTGAGGCACGCGTGCGCGTGACGCAATGCGTGGCAGCGAATGGAGGAAATCGGCGACGAGCACCGCGTATTGCAGCGGTGTATCGAAGCGTGCGGATTATTTGGCTCGATTGGCGCGCGGCCCGAGGTCACGCCGGTGTCTGGCGCGATGCGGGGTAGAGAGCTAAGAAAATCGGAAAGGCAGAAAGAACGGAGACGACGAACGGACGCCTGCCCGCATACCGCCCGATGCGGCAGCGTCAGCGGCTCACGTCGTCACGGCGTCGTCATACTCGGCGCGCGCCCGCTCGCCGGCGGCATACGCGTCGGCTTCGCGGTGGTAGCCCTCGGTGCTGAACGCGACGACTTTCACGCCCACGCCGGACGTCCGCTTCACCGTCAGCGCCCATTGCCATCCGCCGTCTTGTTCGAAGACGTGCAGCGAGGGTTCGAGGGATGAGTCCAGTACGATCACGGATTGTGCTCCTGCCCTGCGCGTCGCATCGGCGCCGCCGGGCATGTCGAAAAATTGCGCCGAGTGCCGACGCGATCCTGCCATTCGCCAGTCTAGTCAAAGAATGTTGCGACGCACCATCAGGGCTTACACTTGCCTATCGGAACCGGCCAGTCGATCGAAACTGTTCGCAAGTCAAGCGGCACGGGCCTCGCGGGCCGCCCTCCGCGGCGCGCCAGCGCGCCGTGCGTCAACGTGCCACATCGACGACCAGCCAATCGCGACATACGTAATCGGGGCGCGCCAGATGTGCCCGAACGCAGCGACCGCACTCCGGCACGAGCCTCCGGCTGCTACTGCGCGGTCGGCGTCACGAACCGGAACGTGAGATTGACGCGCTCGCCCTGCACGGCCGGCGCCTTCGGCACGCGGTGCAGCCATTCGGCCTGCGTGCGCCCGCGCATCACCAGCAGGCTGCCGTGCGTGAGCCGGTACACATGCGTGACGCCGCTCGCGCGATGACGCAGGTCGAACACGCGCATCGCGCCGAGACTCACCGACGCGATGACGGGCACCTCGCCCAGCTCGCGCTCGTTGTCCGCATGCCAGCCGAGGCTGTCCTGGCCGTTGCGGTAACGATTGAGCAGCACGCTGTTGAAGGGCGCGCGGCTGGTCTCCTCGACCGCGCGCTTCAGCTCGAGCACGGCCGGCGTCCACGGCGCCGGCACGTTGCGGATCCCCGAGTAAACGTAGACGGCATCGCGCTCGCCCTGCCACGCGGTCAGCCGCGGCAGCGGAATGCGGCCGCGCGGCGTGCGGATCGTGTCCTGTCGCCACGCGACCTCGTCGATCAGCGCGGCCAGCAGGCGGTCGGCATCGGCCGGGGCGAGCCAGTCCGGATACCAGTCCACCTCGGGAGCCGGCGTATCGGCGAAAAGATCGGGCGTCGACATGGCGGGATCAGACAGAGAGCGAAGGACGGGAGCGAATCATCCATGCATGGTAGCCAACGCCGCCTCGCGCCGCCATGCGCGATCGTCGCGGTGCCCATGTCAAGCGTGCGGCCGCGTCGCCATGTAGGCCGGTGAGCCCTGCCGAACATCCCGATCCGCACGAGCTGCGTCGTTGGCGCCAGGCATGCCGAACCGGCACGTATGCTCGCGCACATCCCACGCGTCGATCCGGACGACATCGCCCCTAACGCTCGACGCGCTCTAGCTCCCGCGCGTCAGACGGATCAACGTGATCTCGGACGGCACGCCGAAGCGATTCGGCGGCCCCCAGTAGCCGGTGCCGCGGCTGGTGTAGAGCCACATCGCGCCGATCCGGTTCAGCCCGCCGATCACGGGCTGCTGCAGGCGCACGAACGGCGGCCACGGCAGAAACTGGCCGCCGTGCGTATGGCCGGACAACTGCACGGTGAAACCGGCGCGGCTCGCCGCTTGCGCGCTGCGCGGCTGGTGCGCGAGCAGGATCCTGGTGGCGACGTCGGGCGGCGCGCCCGCGAGCGCCTGTTCGGGATCGCTGCGATGCGCGGGATCGAAGCCGCCCGCCGTGAAATCGGTGACGCCCGCGAGCACCGCGCGTGCGCCGTCGCGCTCGATCAGCACGTGCTCGTTGAGCAGCACCGTCAGGCCGATCCGCCGGAACTCGTCGATCCAAGCATGCGCGCCGGCGTAATACTCGTGATTGCCGGTGACGAGAAAGCTGCCGTGCCGCGAGCGCATGCTGCCGAGCGGCGCCGTATGCTCGCGCAGCCGCTCGACCGAGCCGTCGACCACGTCGCCGGTCACGACGACCAGATCCGCATCGAGCGCGTTGACCACGCGCACGATCCGCTCGATGAACGGCCGCTTGATGGTCGGCCCGACGTGAATGTCCGACAGTTGCACGATCGTCAGCCCGTCGAGCGCAGCCGGCAACTCGTCGACGGGAATCGACACGCGCTTGACCGCCGCGGTGCGCCGCGCGCCCACGAAACCGATCGCGCTGACCAGTACCGCGGCTGCCAACACTGCGAGCGCCGTAGCGGACGCCGCATCGCTCCACGCGCCGGGATGCACGAATTGCCGCCAGGCGACCACGCCGAGCAGCACCAGTTCGCGCAGCAAGGTCAGCACCAGCAGCGACGAGAAGAAGCCCATCGCGAGCGCGCCGGTCCAGCCGAACAACGTGGCGGCCCAGCCCTCGTCGAAGCGGCGCGAGAACATGCCGACCGGAATCAGCACGACGAAGCTCGCGAGCACAAGCGCCGCTACGGTTCGCGCGAGCGGCGACGTGAACGCGTCGGGGATGATCCGCATCCCGACATACAGATGCAACAGCACGCCGATTGCAATGAATCGGACAAAGAAACTTCGCATGGAATGCTCGTCCTGATCGGGATATCGATTGCGCGCCGCGCGCCGGACGTGAACATGACGTCGGCTCACGTTGTGTCCGGCGTCGCGCGCCCTATGTCCGATGGTACACAGATACCGGGCGGCACGACGGGACGCGCGTCGGGCGTACCTGAGCGGGCGGCGGCGGCCGCGCTCATGACGGAGACGATCGACGCGGCGCAATGAGCATTACCGCATGCGGCGGCCGTCCGCCGACGCTGCCGACGCGATTGACGTACGCGCGAGCCGCCCACTAGAATGCCGCCCATCCCTCCTTCAGGAACCATCGTGGACAGTTGCAGCCCTTCGCTGCGTGCGCCGCTCGCCGCCTGAACGCCTGTCCCACGCAGCCATCCTGCCGCGACTCGCGTTCCGCGAGTCCGCACGCTTCCCGTTTCACACTGAATGACGCATTCGCGCGGTACAGTACCGCGCGATGACGGCCATCGCATCGCGCTCGCCCAGCGCCGCCGCGATGCGGGCCGGCAAGCGCGCTTTACACGGCAGGACCAACATGACGCTCGATTTCGCACTCCGTCTTTTCACCGCGTTCGCCTGCGGCGTCGCGATCGGCCTCGAACGCCAGATGCGCCAACGCACGGCCGGCCTGCGCACGATCACGCTGGTGGCGAGCGGCGCCTGCCTGTTCGTGACGCTCGGCGTACTGACCGGCAACGGCGTGGCCGGCGTCACGCAGATCGCC
The DNA here is from genome assembly GCF_004368385.1 of Burkholderia sp. B10. Classification (NCBI taxonomy): domain Bacteria; kingdom Pseudomonadati; phylum Pseudomonadota; class Betaproteobacteria; order Burkholderiales; family Burkholderiaceae; genus Burkholderia; species Burkholderia sp. B10. Next base: position 55,825 of record NZ_PQMX01000034.1, read on the forward strand.
GCGTACGTCGTGTCCGGCGTCGGCTTTCTCGGCGGCGGCGTGATCATGCGCGACAAGGGCTCGATCCAGGGCATCAACACGGCCGCGACGCTGTGGTGCTCGGCCGCCGTCGGCGTGCTCGCCGGCGCCGGCCACTTCGTGCCCGCGCTGGCCGGCACGGGCGTGGTGCTGCTCGCCAACACGGTGCTGCGCGGCGTCAGTCAGGCGATCAACGCAACGCCGGTGTCGAATGCCGATCTGGTGCGCGAATACCGGATCACCGTGATCTGCCTGGCCGCCGACGAAGTGCACATCCGCACGCTGCTGTCGAACGCGATGTACGCGAAGCCGCTGTCGTTCCAGAGCCTGACGAGCGAGGACGTGCCCGAGCAGCCGGACCGGCTGAAGGTCACCGCGACGCTGAAGCTGCATCCGAAGGATCAGCAGAAACTCGAGCAGATCGCGAGCCGGATCAGTATGGAGAAGAGCATTTCAAGCGTGAGCTGGACCGCGAAGGAGGCGGAGCCGATGATGGAGTGAGCGGCGGCCGCCCGATGCGCGCGTGCATGCGGGCATGCAGGCGGCCGCGGTTGCCGCGTCAGGGCGTGTCGATGAGGCCGGCAGCGATCGCCTTGACCACCGCCTGAACCTTGTTGGTCGCCGCGAGCTTCTCGAGGATGTTGTTCACGTGGAAGTTCACCGTGCGCTCCGAGATGCTGAGGATCTGGCCGATTTCGCACGCGGTCTTGCCTTCGGCCGTCCAGCACAGCACTTCGCGCGCGGTCAGCGTGACGCCCGCCGCGGGCGACAGCTTCGGCAGCATGAAGCGGCTCATCAGCGAGTGCGACAGGTTCGCGAGCCAGTTGGTCTGCAGCGTCAGCATGTTGATCTCGGCGGGCGTGAGGCGGTCCGCGTGACGCGAGATACTCAGCAGCCCGAACGCTCCGCGCGCGGCCCAGCTCGACTGCGCGACGCCCACGGCCAGCCCGAAGTCGCGCGCGTCCTCCCACAACGGACACGGGTCGATCCGGTCGACGTCCGGCCACACGATCATGTTGGTGCTCAATGCGCCTTCGCGCACCGTCGAGTCGATTTCGATGTAGTTGCGCGCCTGATAGTGCGCCATCCAGCCGTCCGGATAGGTATCGAAGATCGCGACCGCCGGCTTCGATACGGGCAGCGGCACGCGAATGCCGTAACAGCAATATTCGAAGCCGAGCCGTTTAGAATAGGCGGCGATCCGCTGGAAGAGCTGCTGCTCGTCTTCCGCGGCGCTGAATTGTTGGTAGGCATCCTGCCAGCGCAGTTCCATTCTTTCTCCGACAACGTCACGCTGTCATACCTGTCAGGTGCCAGCACCGGTTGGGGGCTGATACATTCCGCGCATGACTTCACCTTTGTTGCACCCGGTCCGCAGTCCGTCTCCGGACGGCTACGTGCGCCTGTCCGCAAGCGCATTGGCCGCGCTCGCGCTCAACCATGTCGCGAGCGGTCTCGATGCCTCGCTGCTCGACGAATTGCGCGAAGGCGGCATCGACGCGCGCCTGGCCGGCTATACCGAATGGCACCGCCCGGCGAGCGTCGGTGTCGCATACCTGACGGTCGGGTGGGACTGGTATCTCGACCGCGCGACGAGCACCTTCGTGATCGCATACGGCGACGTCCGCAGCAACATCATGGCCGTCGACGCGACGGGCGCCGATCTCGGCATGTTCCGCACCGCGGCCGCGCTCGCCACCCGGCTCACGGATCTCGACTGGGCCGCCGCGGTCGCTGCATCGGTACTGGGTCGCAACGACGCCTATCATGCCGGTCCCACGCTCCAGTGACAACCGTCCCGGCTTTCCTCTGACTTTTCCGCAAGACTGGCGCTCTTTATAAGCAAAAGCCGCCCGTATTTCAATCCCGCCGATCAAGAAACCGTTACCACCGGTCGAATGATACCGGTAAGCCGCCACCCTGTAAGAGTTACCAGTTACAGCCTCCTCGGGCCGCGCGATGTAATGCGTGCATCCCAAAGTACCGATCCGAGGACACCATGCGGACCTTCGTTCACGAGGAAGGGCGGTTGCCAAGCGAGCTTGCAGCGGAACTGGGGCGCTATCGGCGCCGTGTGTTCATCGAGCAACTCGGCTGGGCACTTCCGTCTGCAAACGAGCGTTTCGAGCATGATCAGTTTGATCGTGACGATACGGTCTACGTGTTCGCGAGGGACGCTGCTGGCGACGTGTGCGGCTGTGCGCGCCTGTTGCCGACCACGCGTCCGTATCTGCTGGAGTCGCTGTTCGCCGATCTCATCGCCGAAGACGTCGCCCTGCCGCAATCGGCGGCCGTCTGGGAGCTGTCGCGGTTCGCGGCCACCGGCGACGAAGGCGGCGCGGGCAATGCCGACTGGGCCGTGCGGCCGATGCTGGCAGCCGTCGTCGAATGTGCTGCGCAGCTCGGCGCGCGGCAGCTGATCGGCGTGACGTTCGCGAGCATGGAGCGGCTGTTCCGCAGGATCGGCGTGCACGCGCACCGCGCCGGACCGCCGAAACAGGTGGATGGCCGTCTGGTGGTCGCATGTTGGATCGATATCGACCCGCAAACGTTTGCGGCACTTGGAATTACGCCGGGACGGGCTGCCCGGCAAGCCATCGCCGCCTGAGCCGGAACGCGCGTAGTCCGGCCGGACGGAATCGTAACAAAGGAGAATCAGTGTGGATCAGTCTCAGGTCTTTCGCGCAATGATGCCCGGATTGACGGGCGCTGCCGGAGCCGGCATCACGCTCGCCTACCCGTTGTTCCCGCGCGCGCTGCCGCTCGTGCGGCTCGATCGACGCGGATTGGTGTTTCGCGCGAGCGGCGTCGCGCCGCTCGTCTGCGGGCTGCCGCGCCCCGCCACGCTGCTGATTGCGGACGAGCCGCTCTGCTCGCTGCGCCTCGTGATTCGCGACGTCTGTGCCGCAGGCGACGGCCGGCACGACCTGACGATGCAGCCATCCGGCGCCGCCGGCGACGAACTGCTGTGGCACGCGTTGCGCGAGCGCGAACCGTACCGTCGGATTCGCGAGCCGCTCGCGCCGATCGACCGCGCCATCGACACCGCGATCGCGCCGGGCGGCGACGGGCAGGTGACGGATACCGCGCAACGGCCATCGCGCACGGCGGCGTTCCGCCTGAGCAGCCACAGCGACGCCCTCTTCTTCGCCGACTGGCTCGAATATCACTTCGACGAGTTGCATGCGCTGGCGCAGGAGCGCGGCCCGCAATTGCACCTCAATCAGTTGCAGCGGCAGGTGGCCGACGACGAGGTCGGCGTACGGTTCGTCTATGACGTCAATGGGCATGCGACCCGGCACGCACTGACCGATTGCGCGCGAGAAGCTTGCGCCTGGATCGAGACGGAAATGCGCGACAAGTACGCGGTGCCGGTCGCGCAGGAGCGGTTCGGCGGATTCTCGGGGAACGTTGCGTTGCACAATTACAACTAGGGCTTGCCAGGCCTCGGGTTTTCCCTTAAAGTTCGAACTGTCTCCTCCATGTCTCCAAGCATGGATTCAGCCCGCTCAAGTAGCGGGCTTTTTCTTGCCTGCGATATTTTGATGGGGACGGATGAGGGGATGCAGTCCGGCTGCCCGCGGCGTGGCGGTTTTGAAGCTTCGCAAAGCGATGAGAGTCGGGCGTGCGACGCTTCAACCGACCCGCGTGCGTTCAATCCGTCTGGCCTGCCGGCGTCACGACCTTCTCGCCGCGAGCGCGCATCGCTGCGCGTTGCGCCTTCGGATCGAGCGGCGGCCACGGCGCGCCGGCCGCGACGATCTTGCGACGAATCCCCTCGATACGCGTACGCGCCGACGAATCCGCGGTCGTATGGTTCTTCAATTCGTTCTGCAGCACCCACCCGTACGACACCCCGAGCTGGCTGGCAGTCTTCGGATCGGCGCCGTGCGCGAGCAGGTAGTCGACGACGTCCCACTGCTGAATCATCGTCGCCTCGAAGAGTGCTGTCTTTCCGAGCGAGTCGCGCGCATTCACGTTCGCCTTGTGCTCGACCAGCAGCTTCAGCTGGGGCAGCAGCCGGTTCTCTGCAACCGCGAAGATCATCGGCGTGTCGCCGTTGTACAGCCAATTGGGATCGAGTCCGCTGTTCAACAACACGCGCAGAAGGTTGGGCGTATCGGCCCGCAATGCGACATCGACCACCGATCCACCGCTGCTGCCAACCGGGGCCTTCGGATCCGCACCGCTCTTCACGAGCACCGAAATGATCTGATACCGCGGATTAGACGCATCGTTCTTGACCGGAACGATTTCCTGCACTGCGTACGACAGCAGCGTCGTGTTCTTCGCGCCGGGCGCATTCAGATCGGTCTTCGGCGCGAGTTGCTGAACCCGGCCGAGATCGCCGTCATGAATGGCCTGAGCCAACGTGAGTTGCTGCCCCGAAAAGAAATGTTCCGGTGCGTAACGTTTGAAGCCGGTTATGTTCGTCCCTTGGGCTTGAATGGGCCACCAGAGCGGTGAGGTCACTCCAACGAGTGCGGCAATCGCGCCGGCGGTTATCGCTTTCTTGTATCGCATCAGTGAGATGAGTTCATCTGTGAAACCAGGCCGAACTGATCCGTCGCGACCTGCTGGTTGATCCCGTTCGTCACGTCACCCATCAAGTGACGGCCAACAGTCGTGATGCTCTGACCATCGAGCGTGACGGGAGTACCGACCGCTTTCGGCATGAGCTGCGCAGTACCGTCACCGATCGGTCCGAGCCGCCCTTCCTGAAGCCCGGTCAATATGCCACCGTCGACGCGATAGGCCGTGATGTTGGTCGATTGAACCGTCCCGCCGTACTGCGCCACCGTTTCAGGATTCATTGTCCTCGAAGTAATGCCGGGCTTGTTATTCAAAGGTAGAACATCACACCTAGCCAAATCTCACGCCGCTCCAAAGGACGATCAGTCACCTTCTGGCCTCAATGCCGCCCTGCCACATAGCCAGCCGAATCCTGCTGCGTGCTGCCGACCGGCACCTTCGCGACACCAATCAATGTGCCGATGATGGTCCATTCCAGAATCGTCTTTTCGTGGTCTTGCCTCGAATCCCCGTAAACGAAAAAACCGCCCGAAGGCGGCAAAATGAATCTCATGCAGAAACGCAGAGCGTTACTGGCGCATTCGGCTCCGTTGCGCAGTTAAAGCCCAGTTGCGAAGCGCATCAAGCCCAAGCACGATTCCGCTCCTCAGCGGCCGTGCGAGCGGTTTCTCGACGGCTACATGCACCATCAATGCAAACGCGATGGCCGCCGCGATAACGCTCCAAAACAGCACGTCGCTATTCGCCGTTGCGTCGGTCAAGTTGAATAGCATGTAACCGACGTTCTGATGAATCAGGTAAAGCGGATAGCTAACTGCACCGAACCAGGCCCATCGCGAACCGTGAAGGATCGGCGTTCGACGAAGCGCGAGCCCGAGCAGTACCACGAAAAAAGACGTCATCACGATACCGATGACCACCGGGCTCAGGTCCAATCGAAAGTGTTCGCTAAAGGATGGCAGCAACTGGAATTCGTGATACAGCGATAGTGCCCACGAGGCACACAGCAGCACGACGCGTGAGCGCGATAGCCCGTGCGCCCGAATGAGAAAGCACGCCGCGCCAGCGATGAAGAAGCCAGCGTAATCCGTCACCAGGAAAGTCTTGAGCTTGATGAACGGGAATATCTCCACGAGCACCGTGCCGATCAACCATACAAAGAGCCATCGCTCTGAACGGCCAATTTGGCCGACGATGATCAGAATCGCGACCAATCTGTAGAACCGCAGTTCTGCACCGAGCGACCAATATGCGCCGTCGATCGGATCGGCCCCAAACCCGCCGCCGAGCGTCAGCATGTTGACGATGTATTGGGGCCATGTCGCCGTAAACCTGTTCCCGCCAACTGCGAGCGTCACGAAGAAAGTGACCGTGCAACAAACCCAAAACGCCGGCAGCAGACGAGCCGCACGGGACGCAATGAATTTTTTGATGCTCGCATCGCCGGCCGTCATGAGGATTACGAACCCGCTGATCATGAAAAACAGATGCACGCCGAGGAAACCGTACCGAGAAATCGGCTCCAGCGGCGGATAATGCATGATGGTCAGGTCGTCGGCTGCATGGCCCCGAAATGCAAAGTGAAAAAACACTACGGCAAGTGCGGCGACGAACCGAAGCAGGTCAAGTTCGGGAATTCGAGAAAGCTTCACGATCTACAATTTTTTGATTTGTTGGTTCCGGCTCCTCGGAGCCAGTCGATCGTGTTACTCGTTCTCTTCGAAGTAATGCCCGAACTTGACCTGCTTGGTCCGGATATACCGTTCGTTTTCCTCGCGCATCGGCACCGCGAGCGCCACGCGTTCGCAGACAGGAATCCCGTGCTTCACGAGCGTATCGAACTTCTTCGGGTTGTTGCTCATCAACCGCACCGACGTCACGCCCAGGATACGCAGGATCGCCGCGGCCGAATCGTATTCCCGTGCATCGTCGGGCAGGCCGAGGTCGAGATTCGCCTCGACGGTATCGCGCCCCTGCTCCTGCAGCGCATAAGCGCGGATCTTGTTGCTCAGGCCGATACCGCGCCCTTCGTGACCCCGCAGATACAGCAGCACGCCACGATCCTCCGCGGCGATGTAGCGCAGCGCGAGATCGAGCTGCTCGCCGCAATCGCAGCGATACGAGCCAAACACGTCGCCGGTCAGACACTCGGAATGCAGACGCGTCAGTACCGACTGCGCGCCGCCGACGTCACCCATCACGAGCGCGAGATGTTCGGCATCGCTGCCCGATACGCGGAATGCATACGACGTGAACGTACCGTAGCGCGTGGGCAGCGTCGCGGTGGCGACGAGCGTGACGCACTCGTCGGCCTGGCCATTGCCCGGCACGGGCGATTGGGGACGCGAAGACATCATGAATTCAGTGGAAACGATCAGGAATGTAGGAGTTGTGTGGATAGTGCGTGACCGGAGTTTACCGCTAATCTGGAAACGTCACGCGACTGCCGCAGCGGGCGCCGCTATACTGAGCCCGTCGGGTGTCGCGCATCACGCCCTGCCTTCCCTGCATCGTCACGCACACGGAGAAGCATATGAGCACGACTGTCGCGCAGATTCTCAAAGCCAAACCGGATTCCGGCCGCACCATCTACACCGTCACCAAAGCCGATTTCGTCTACGACGCCGTCAAGCTGATGGCCGAAAAAGGAATCGGTGCGCTGCTGGTGATGGAGGGCGACGAAATCGCGGGAATCGTCACCGAGCGCGACTACGCGCGCAAGGTCGTATTGCAGGACCGGTCGTCAAAGGCCACCCGCGTCGACGAAATCATGACGTCCAAGGTGCGCTACGTCGAACCATCGCAATCCAGCGACGAGTGTATGGCGCTGATGACCGAACACCGTATGCGCCACCTGCCGGTACTCGACGGCGGCAAGCTCATCGGGCTGATCTCGATCGGCGACCTCGTCAAGAGTGTGATCGCCGATCAGCAGTTCACGATCAGCCAGCTCGAACACTATATCCACGGCACACCGGCGATCACGTCCGCCTGACCAACCTCAGCAAAAAAGGCCCAAACGCACGAGCGTCTGGGCTGGAAAGCCGCCGGAATGCGGCGACGGAGGTTCTGCTCTGCTGACAAGGACGCGCGCCTCGTCGGTCACATGCTGTGCTCGGGCAGACCCGGAATCGTTCAGTTGCCGAAGTAGACGGAGTTCACCGGATTCGGCGCTTCATGCGTGCTACGACGGCCCGACTGGCCGGCGCCGGTCGCGACGGCGCCGTAGCCGCTGGTATCGGCCTGCGCGAGCACCGGCTGGTTCGGCTGGATCCGTTGCTCGGCGGCCTCGATGTTCTGCGGGTATTGCGCGTCGCTCGCGAGCGCCTTGTAGCCGTTCTGCTCGAGTTGCACGAGTTCGGCGCGAACCTGTGCACGGGTCAAGCCCTGCTCGGACTGTGCAAACGAGGCAATCGGCGCGGCAAGAACGGATGCAGCGATCGCTGCGTAGATGATCGACTTCATGATGGACCTCCGAAATGTGTTCTGTTTTGACGTCGCTTTCGGTGGGACTTGTCCGAAGCGATGGATCAAGTGTAGGCCGCGCCGAACCAAGGGGAAACCCTTGGTTTGAACATACAGCGTTGCGTTTCTGGAAAAAATCAGCGGTCGACGCGCATCGAGATCCCGGCCACTTCGATCATTTCGGAAACAATAGCTGTCGAATTGCCGACAGCAGAACCATCAGTTCAAAGGTTGTGTTGTAGAATCGTAAGGTTTTTCGTCCGACTATTTCCCGCCATCATGTACGCGCCCGCGCTGCTGTTCGTTTCGCCATCCGGCCCGGCCGGCGTGCGTGCGCGCGCCGGCCATCCGGCACAACCCAGCGTTCGACGCACGGCCCAGACGCCGCTCGCCCTCGCCCGGCGTCTGATCTGACAGCTCGGCCTCCTTCCGGAGCCAGGTCAGACAGGCTCCGGGCGATCCTCATAGGCACGCCACGCCTGCCCCATGCCGATCATTTGGAGATCCACCATGAAACCTCGCCTTTATCAGTTGACCGAACTCGACGTGGCTCGTCTCGAAAAGCACGCCGAGCACAACCCGCGCTTCCAGACGATGCTCGACACGCTGCTTGAGCGTGCCGACATCGTGCAGCCAAACGCCGTCAAAGCGAACGTCGTCACGATGAATTCACAGATCACGCTGCTGGATGAAACGTCGCAGGAGCAAACCACCTGGACAATCGTTTATCCGGATGCCGCCAATCTCGAACTCGGGCGCCTGAACGTGTTCTCGCCGGTCGGCATGGCGCTGCTCGGTACGCAACGTGGCCAGTCGGTGAAAGTGATGCAGCCGAGCGGTATTGAAAAATTGATGAAGGTCGCCGCGATCGTGTTCCAGCCGGAAGCCAACGGCGAATACACGCGCTGACGATGCGCTGAGGCCCGTGCCGACCGCCGGCACATCCTGACGCACCAACGCAAAAAGCGAGGCTCGCCGCCTCGCTTTTTTGCTCCGACGCTTCGCAATGACGTGATCGCTTCCGGTACACCCATCTCGTACGCGAAAAAAAGGCGCCCGAAGGCGCCTTTTTCGATGCTGCGAAGCTGGTTACCCAGCCGTCACGCTTAGAAGCGGTGACGCAGACCAACCGTTGCTGCGGTTTGGTTCATCGACGAGCTCGACGGCGTGGTCAGGTCGCCGTTGTAGATCGATGCGTTCAGACCGCTGCCACGCTGATACACAGCCTGTGCGTAGACATCCGTGCGCTTCGACAGCGAGTAGTCTGCTTGCACGCCAACTTGGTGGAAGTGGGCGCTGTTCAGGCCATCAACCGTGTTCGACAGGCGAACGTTCGTGTACGTGTAAGCAACACCCAGACCCAGAGCCGGCGTCAGGTTGTACTTTGCGTTGACTTCGTAGTTGTCTGCGCGGACCGATTGGCCAGCAACTGCGGTGTTGTCCACACGCGATTGCGTCCAAGCTGCGCCGACTTGTGCCGGGCCGAATGCGTAGCCAGCAGCTGCACCGTACGTGCGGACACGGCCTTGCGAAGCGATGTTCGTCGCGCCGTTGCCGTTGGTACCGTCACCCAGGTTTGCTTGCGAGTACGCGCCACCCAGCTTCAGGCCTTGGAACTGGTACGACAGGCCGCCGCTGTAAGCACGGTTGTTGCCGAAGTTTTGGTTGTTCGAGAACGAGTACGTGCCGCCGAATTGCAGGCCAGCGTAGTTAGCGCTCGTGAACTTCACCGAGTTGTTCAGTGCGACGTCGCCGTTCGTGCTCAGGCGGTCAACGTTACCCGGGTGCGCGAAGTACGTACCACCCCAGGTGCCCGTTGCGGTCAGCGGTGCCAGGTAGTCCTGGACGGAGTCGTACTGACGGCCCAGCGTGACGGTGCCGTATTGGCTCGACAGACCGACGAACGCTTGACGGTTGAACATGCCGCCGTTGTTCGACAGCTTGCCGTTACCGATGCCGAAGCCGCTTTCCAACGTGAAGATTGCCTTCAGGCCGCCACCGAGGTCTTCCGAACCACGCAGGCCGAAGCGGCTTTGGTCAACGCCCGAGCCCATCGACCACAGCGACTTGCTTGCAACGTTGCTTTGGTAGGTGATGCCAGCGTCCAGCACGCCGTACAGCGTGACGCTGCTTTGCGCGTGAGCAACGGTAGCGAACGATGCTGCAGCTGCTGCAACGATCAGAGTCTTGTTCATTCGTGGAGCTCCCTTCTAAAAAGAGGCAGGTCTCGCGACCTTGTTCATAAACGGTCTGCAACCGCCCGGAAACGCCATCGGTCCTGCTGGCTGCGCCCGGAGAGTTGCCCGTTTGGGAACCGTGAGTTTAGGGGTGTACCCTAGGGCAGCGATCCGCAAATAAAGAAATAACCTTTTCCTGAACTAGAAATAATCAAATCAGGGGCACTTCATAAGTATTTGTTTTAAAGGATTTTTTTGACCTCTTGACGACTTCTTTTTGAAGCCTTTCATCCCATCATTCTTTCGTGTCATCGTCTTGACGGTTGCATAGAAACAACAAACGGAATCCGTGGATACACCTAAAAACGGTAATTTTTACCCATTCGGATCTCAAATATTGGGGTTGCGGGGGCTAAACACCCAACCATCGAACGGTAAAACACTCCGAGACGGCCTCGAGCGAGGCAATCAGCATGGCGAAGTCCTCAAACGAAACCCGCATCGGCCATGGGCCGCGGTCCGCAGGAGGCGGTGACATGCGGTAACAGCCTTAACGGCCACCGTAACCCGAGGACGGAAGCTGCGCGCTAAGGTAAGGCCCACTTCTGTTGCATATAAAGAGGACCCGCAAATGAATCGACGCTCGTGGCTGCGCACCATCGGACTGACCGCGGCCGTGGCCGGCATCGGCGGCTGGCTGCCTGGCGCATCGGCGCAACCCGCGCCGCCCGGCTATCGCCCTCCGCCCCGGCCCGGCCCCGATCACGGGCCCGGCGGCCGGCCTTACGCCGATCGCCCGCGCTTCGCGCCGCCGGCGCCGCGACGCGATCGCCGGCCGCCGCCGCCTCAGCCGCATGGCTACGTCTGGACCGACGGGTATTGGCGCTGGCAGCGCGGCCAATACATCTGGGTGTCGGGACGCTGGGTCGCGCGCCGCCCGGGACATCGCTGGGTGCCTGGCTATTGGAGACGCCAGGGGCCGGGCTGGGTCTACGTCGAAGGTGGCTGGCGATAGGCGTCGGCGCGGTCGGCGGACGCAACGCCGAAAGCGATACCGCGCGGTGCTGCTCGCGGCACCCGGCGACCAGCGACCAGCGACCGCCCACCGCCAACGCAAACCTCCCGCTCAAACCGACGCCGCGCGCCCGCCTCCATAGCCGACGTCGCCGTTGCGCCGTTCGAGTTCCGCGTCGAAATGCGCGGCATGCACAAGCGCCTCGGACTCCGTCATCGGTTCCCCTTCCCCCTTCGCGACCACCTCACTCGCGATCCAGCTTCCGACCGCGGTGGTAACCGAGCGCCCCATGTCGAGAAACGTGTCGACACCGAGGATCAATACCCGATCGCGGCTCCGGCCGGACGGCGCGGATCGTTGACACCATAGAGATAGCCGACGCGCACGTTGCCCGACACCGACGCGTCGTTGCCCGAGCTCTGGCGGCTCGCCACCTCGGTGCCCGGCAGGCCGACCAGGATCAGCTCGGCGGCGCCCCACGGCGTCTGCTCGACCATCTTGTAGCCCATCTTGCGCAGGATCGACAGCGTGTCGGGCGACAGGCCGCGGGTTTCGTAATAGACCTCGTCGGGCAGCCACTGATGATGAATGCGCGGCGCGCCGACCGCATCCTGCGGCGTCATCCCGTAGTCGATCACGTTGAGCACGGTCTGCAGCGTGATCGTGATGATCCGGGAGCCGCCCGGCGAGCCGACCACCATGAACACCTTGCCGTCCTTCTTCACGATCGTCGGCGCCATCGACGACAGCGGACGCTTGCCCGGCGCGATCGAGTTGCGCGTGCCCTGCACGAGCCCGAACAGGTTCTGCGCGCCGACCTTGACGGTGAAGTCGTCCATCTCGTCGTTCAGGAAGAAGCCGGTGCCCGGCGCGATCACGACCGCGCCGAAGCGGCCGTTGACGGTGTACGTCGTCGACACCGCGTTGCCGTCGCGATCGACGATCGAATAGTGGGTCGTCTCCGGCTTCTCGTGCACGCCGATACCGGGCTGCACGTCGACCGACGCCGTCGCCGCGTCGTCGCTGATCTGCTTGCGGATCTCGGCCGCATACTGCTTGCTGGTCAGCTTCGCGACGGGATTGTCGATGAAGTTCGGGTCGCCCAGCAGCGTGTTGCGATCCTCGTATGCGTGGCGCATCGCCTCGGTCATGTAATGGACGACGGCCGCCGACTGGTAGCCCATCTTGCGCAGGTCGTAGCCTTCGAGCACGTTCAGCGTCTCGCACATCGTCACGCCGCCCGAACTCGGCGGCGGCGCCGACACGAACTCGTAGCCGCGATACGTGCAGGTCAGCGGCGCGATGTCCTGCGCGCGATACGACGCGAAGTCGGCCGCCGTGATCACGCCGCCGCCGCGCGTCGACGCGGCTTCGACGAGCTTCGGAATCTCGCCGTGATAGAGCGCGTCCGGGCCCCGCTCCGCGATGCGCTCGAGCGTGCGCGCGAGGTCCTTCTGCACCAGGCGGTCGCCCGGTTGCAGCGGCGTGCCGTCCGCGCGCAGGAAGATGCGCGCGGCCTCCGGGTCCTTCCTGAAGCGCTCGATCGTCGTGTCGAGGATGTCGGTATCGCCGCGCGTCAGCACGAAGCCGTCGCGCGCGAGCCGGATCGCCGGCTCCATCACCTGCCTGCGCGTGAGCTTGCCGTACTTGCGCTGCGCGAGGTCGAGGCCGGCGACCGTGCCCGGCACGCCGACCGCCCGATAGCCGTACAGGCTCTGGTTCGGAATCACGTTGCCGTTCGCGTCGAGGTACATGTTCGCCGACGCCGCGGCCGGCGCCGTCTCGCGGAAATTGATGAAGCGGTCGCGGCCGTCTGCTAGATGCACAGTCATGAAACCGCCGCCGCCGATGTTGCCGCAGCACGGATTGGTCACCGCCTGCGCGTAGCCGACCGCCACGGCCGCGTCCACCGCGTTGCCGCCGGCCTTCAGGATGTCGACGCCGATCTGCGACGCGAAATGCTGCGACGACACGACCATGCCGTGGGTGGCTTCCACCGCGGGCTCCGAAGCCGCGAACGCGCATGCGCCGACGGCCGACAACAAGGTGAGTACGACGAGCCGTCTCATGACGAAATCCTCCACACGATTGACCGGCGATGCCGGGATGCGCGATGCGCCGGGCGGCCGGCCGATCCGGCTCCGGTCGAATGTAATGAACGATACATTTCAGCAAGGCTGCGATCATAGCATCGGCATTTTTCCGTCAAAAACTAGGGGATTTACCGTGCTTTCTGCGCGAAACCCGCGCATGAGATCGGAGAATGTTTGATTCGTTACACGATCGGCGGAGCGGCGCGTCGCCTGGATGCTTGCGTCGGAACGGTCGGGCCGCCCGCCTCGCGCGGCGTCCATCAGCTACCATGCACGCTCGCCGGCAGACGCAGTTCTGCCGTTCGTCGTTCAGCCACGAGCCAGCCGGGGGGCCCATGGGGACAAGCATCAGGGCGTTGCTGCTATCGCAGATGGACAGCTTCACGCCGTCGGAACAGAAGGTGGCGCACGCGCTGCTGGATCGCTACCCGAGCCTCGGGCTCGGGCCGATCGCGAGCTTCGCGAAGCAAGCCGAAGTGAGCGACCCGACCGTGTTTCGCTTCGTCGTCAGGATCGGCTTTCCGAATTACTCGTCGTTTCAGCAGGCGCTGCACGACGAGATCGACGCGGCGATGAACTCGCCGCTCGCGCGCATGGACGCGTTTCATTCGCAAACCGGCATGCGCGACAGTCATGCGGCCATCTTCGAGCGGCTGTCGCAATCGCTCGCGACGACGATCGACGGGCTCGACGCGGCCGCGTTCGACGCCGCGGTGGCGCTGCTCGCGGCGCCGGAGGTGCGCGTGTTCTGCGGCGGCGGGCGTTATACGGCGCCGCTCGCCTCGCTGTTCTCGTTCACGCTCGCGTATGCGCGGCCGCACGTGCACTACGTCGAGCCGAACGTGAACGTCGCGTCGGTGTCGCTGGCCGACATGGAGCCCGGCGACGTGCTCGTGATCTTCGACTTTCGCCGCTATCAGAAGGACAGCGTCCGGTTCGCGCAGGCTGCGCACGCGCTCGGCGTGCGCGTGCTACTGATCACCGACGAATGGCGCTCGCCGATCAGCGCGTTCGCCGAAATCGTGCTGCGGATTCTCGGGCGGCCGTTCGCGATGTTGCAGACCAACGTGCCCGCGCTCGCGCTCGCCGAGGCGCTCGTGATCGGCGTCACGAACCGGCTGCCGGAACTCGCGCGGCAGCGCATGGAGAAGATCGAGCGGCTCGGTACGGGCGGCGGCGCGCAGGATGCCGACCGGTGGGACCTGCCGGAGTGAGCGGCGCGGCGCGCCGCATCGGTCGCCGCGCATCAGCGGCGATGAAGCGTCAGCTCTCGACGTCCTCGAGGCTGAACACCTCGGTTTTGTCGTTGTACGAAAACACTTCCCCGTAACGCCCCCAGTCGATCACCGCGTCGAGCGTTTCCTCGGCCGTGTCGTCCGGCAGAAAATCCTCCAGCTCCTGCTCGAAGCGCACGCGCGGCGCGCGATGGCCCGGCCGTTCGTTCAGCACCTTCTTGATCCGCGCGGCGAGCGGCACGTGCTTGAGCAGATGATCGGCGAACATCAGCTTGCGCTCCTGCGTGCCGAACTCGGCGAACACGCGGCCCGGCGGCGTCAGGAACACGTCGCCTTCGCGCACGTCGGCAAAGCCCAGGTACTGCAGCACTTCGGCGATCGGGAACAGATCGTCGACCTCCAGATGCAGCGTGCGCGCGA